>JBJEPO010000150.1:0-1521 GCA_051881275.1 Eubacterium sp.
GTCATTGTTACCAAATGGCGCACGGTTATATTTTTATTCAAGCCGTGCTTATCATATTTGCCGAAAAATTTACAAATTGAATCGTCAAGGCTGATTTTGCCCTCATCCACGGCATAACCCAATGCAGTTGCAGTAATGGATTTTGACATTGAATACATAATATGCTTTGTGTCAGGCTCATAAGGAGGACGGCATCCCTGTGCAACAACCGTATCGCCTTTAATGAGCATAAAGCTGTTTACACCCAAATCCTCTCTGTCGCATCTGTCCAAAAATTCACACACTGCTTTCGGATTAATCCCGTTTTCACTGCATTTTCCGTATTTGAGCATAAACAAAACCTACTTTTCATCACATAATAAATTAATAATAGCACAGTATAAGCACAAAAGCAAATATTTACAAAAAATAATATTTTTCGCAACTATTATTGTACAATGTGTCTATAATTGATATTGAAAAATAAAAATGACAATACTATAATAGTAATACATCAAAAAGGAGCGTTATTTATGTGTACAAGTATTGCGTTTAACACGAAGGATTTTTACTTTGGAAGAAATATGGATATAGGATATAATTTCGGCGAGCAGGTTGTTATAACTCCGAGAAATTATCCCTTTAAATTTAAAAAAGAAAAATCCATAACCTGCCATTATGCTCTTATCGGAATGGCGTCGGTTATGGATAACTGTCCCCTTTATGCCGAGGCGGCAAACGAAAAAGGACTATGTATGGCGGGGCTCAATTTCCCCGGATATGCTTATTTCGGTGAGGAAGCCGTTGATGGCAAAAGCAACATAACACCCTACGAGATTATACCCTGGGTGCTTGCTCAATGTGAAAATGTACCGCAGGCAAAGGAGCTTTTAAAGAGTGTAAATATGATTTCAATACCCTTTAAAGAGGGCTTGCCCGTTGCACAGCTACACTGGCACATTGCCGACAAAAACGAGTCAATAGTTCTTGAGAGCACCAAAACAGGACTGCACGTATATGACAATCCGTTAAATGTACTGACAAATCCTCCCGGATTTGAATTTCAACTTACAAATACGGCGCAGTATTTGAATTTGAGAACGGACGAGCCGTCTAATATTTTCAGCGAAGAAAAGAATATTAAGCCTTTCGGAAAAGGTATGGGAAGCATAGGTCTGCCCGGTGATTTTTCTCCTGCGTCAAGATTTGTAAAGGCGGCGTATCTGCTGTTAAATTCACAATGCAATGACGATGAAAACAGCAGTATTGCTCACTTTTTTCATCTGCTGGACAGCGTGGCTGTTACTGACGGTGCAATAGTAATTGAGGACGCCGACAAGTATATAACAACCTATTCCTGCTGTATTAACGCCAACAAAGGCGAGTATTATTACAAGACCTACTCTAACAATCAGTTAACATCAGTTAAAATGCACAGTGAAAATCTTGACGGTGAGGCTTTGATAGCTTATCCTCTTGTAACCGAACAGCAAATTAATCAGGTAAATTAACAGGAATATTTATTTTCTTTTCTTAATTATC
>JBJEPO010000151.1:0-8226 GCA_051881275.1 Eubacterium sp.
ATGTACGAAAAGGATGAGGACGGCAAGCTTATATTTACCCATAATCCTTTCTCAATGCCTCAGGGCGAAATGGACGCACTGCTTAACGAGGACCCGCTTAAAATCAAGGCTTATCAGTACGATATTGTTTGTAACGGCGTAGAGCTTTCTTCGGGCGCAGTTCGTAACCACAGACCCGACGTTATGGTTAAAGCCTTTGAAATGGCAGGCTATACCGAGGATGTAATTAAAGAAAAATTCGGTGCTCTTTACAATGCCTTCCACTACGGTGCACCGCCTCACGCAGGCATGGCTCCCGGTGTTGACAGAATGATAATGCTCCTTAAAGATGAGGAAAATATCAGAGAGGTTATCGCATTCCCGATGAATTCAAACGCACAGGATATGCTTTTAGGCGCACCAAACTATGTAACGGAAATGCAGCTGCGTGAAACACATATTAAGCTTCGCAGACCTGTTGAACAGAAATAATCACATATTACGGAGGCTAAACAATGCAGATTACTCCTGAATTGGTAAAATATCTTGAGTCCCTGGCGAGAATTACTCTCAGCGAGGAAGAGGAAAAAAAGGTGGGCACAGAGCTCGGTGATATTCTTGCATACATTGATATGCTTAACGAGCTTGACACCGATGGTGTAGAGGCAATGAGCCACTGCTTCCCACTGACAAATGTTATGCGTGAGGATGAGGTTGCACCGTCAATGTCACCTGACGAAATTACGGCAAACGCTCCCGAAAGCAGCGACGGCAGCTTTGTAGTGCCTAAAACCGTTGATTAGGCAATAAAGAACAATTCAAATCCGCCAAAGATGTTGTATCAAAACATTTTGGTTTGCGAGTTTAAATTGTGCTGATTTGTTCTTAATCAAGGCACAAAAACACAGGAATACTATCGTATTCCGAGTATTTTTAACACAGAGTAAGGGCAAATCAGCCAATTTAAACCGGGTTAGAATTGCTCTTTATTGCCCAAGGAGGGTGAGTATGGAAATTTACGAAATGACCGCATTTGAAACGGCTGAAAAAATCAAAAATAAGGAAATTACTGCTATGGACGCCGTTGAAAGCGTCGCAAAGGCAGTTGAAAGCAAGGATAAAACGTATAACTGTTATACGTCCTTTGATAAAGAAATTGCTCTTGAGCAGGCTCAGCAGGTGCAAAAACGCATTGATAACGGCGAGCTTGTATCTGAGCTGGCAGGCGTTCCCATTGCAATTAAAGACAATATTTGTACAAAAGGACAGCTTACCACCTGTTCATCAAAAATTTTGTATAATTTTAAACCGCCGTATAACGCAACCGTTATAAATAAGCTTAAAGAGGCGGATATGATACCCTTAGGCAAGCTTAATATGGACGAGTTTGCTATGGGCTCCACCACCGAAACATCATATTTCGGTGCAACAAAAAATCCCTGGGATATTAATAAAGTACCCGGCGGTTCATCAGGCGGTGCGGCGGCATCGGTGGCGGCAGATGAAAGCGTTGTTGCTCTCGGCTCCGACACAGGCGGTTCAATCCGTCAGCCCTGCTCCTTCTGCGGTGTAACCGGTCTTAAGCCCACCTACGGCGCAGTTTCCCGTTACGGACTTATCGCCTATGCCTCCTCCCTTGACCAAATCGGTCCCATCGGTAAAAATGTTGAGGACGTTGCGGCGGTGTTCAATATCATCAAGGGCAAGGACGTTAAAGACGGCACCTCTATGGAGTCGGAAATATTCAGCGTTAACGATATAAAGGCTGATAATATCAAAGGTATGAAAATCGGTATTCCTGCTGATTTCTTCGGCGAGGGCATTAATTCAGATGTTGCCTCTGCCGTAAAATCCGCCGCCGATGCTTTAAAGGAATTGGGCGCAGAGGTTGAAGAATTTTCAATGCCTATTGTTAAATACGCAATTCCCACATACTACATTATCGCCTGCGCCGAGGCTTGTTCAAACCTTTCAAGATTTGACGGCATTAAATACGGCTTTAAGGCTGAAAATTGCGATAATCTTCGTGATGTTTACTTTAAATCAAGAAGCGAGGGCTTCGGTATGGAGGTTAAAAAGCGTATTATGCTTGGCAACTTCGTGCTGTCCTCGGGATATTTTGACGCTTATTATAAAAAAGCACTTCAGTCAAAGGGACTTATCTGCAAGGCGTTTAACGAGGCGTTTGAGAAATACGATTTTCTCCTGGGTCCCGTTGCTCCCACCACCGCTCTTAAAATGGGCGAGGGACTTTCAGACCCGCTTGCAATGTATCTGGGCGACATATATACCGTTATGATTAATATTGCCGGCTTGCCTTCATTGGCTTTGCCCTGCGGATTTGACAGCGACAATATGCCGGTGGGTATGCAGCTTATCGGTAAGCCTTTTAACGAAAAAACAATTCTTACGGCAGGCTTTGCGTATCAGCACGCTACTGATTACCACACAAAAAAGCCTCAGTTAATATAAAGGAGAGTGAAGTAAATGGAATTTCAGACAGTATGCGGTCTTGAGGTTCATACAGAACTCTCAACCAAAACAAAAATTTTCTGTAACTGTACAACTGAATTCGGCGGAGAGCCTAATACCCACGTGTGCGAAATCTGCTCGGGTATGCCGGGCACCCTGCCTGTTGTAAATAAAAAAGTTGTTGAGTATGCAGTCAGAACAGGACTTGCCCTTAACTGCGAAATTACTCAGTACAACAAATTTGACAGAAAGAATTATTTTTATCCTGATTTGCCTAAAGCTTATCAAATTTCACAGCTTTATCTGCCTATCTGCCGTAACGGTTGGGTTGAGATTAACGACTCAATAAACGGCGGTAAGAAAAAGGTCAGAATACACGAAATTCACATGGAGGAGGACGCAGGAAAGCTCGTTCACGACGAGTGGACCGACAGTACACTTGTTAACTATAACCGCTGCGGTGTTCCACTTCTTGAAATTGTGTCGGAGCCTGATATTGCGTCTGCCGACGAGGCTGTGGAGTATGTTGAAAAATTAAGAGCAATTCTCCAGTTCTGCGGTGTTTCCGACTGCAAGATGCAGGAGGGCAGCCTGCGTGCCGATGTTAATGTTTCCGTTATGCCTAAAGGCTCGGATAAGTTCGGCACAAGAACCGAGATGAAGAATATCAACTCCTTCAGAGCCATTCACAATGCCGTTGAGGCAGAGGCTCGCCGCCAGATTGAGCTTATTGAGGACGGCGAAAAGGTTGTTCAGCAGACAAGAAGATGGGATGACAGCAAGGGCACCTCGTATTCAATGAGAAGCAAGGAGGACGCTCAGGATTATAAGTATTTCCCGGAGCCGGATTTACCTCCTATTGAGTTGTCCGATGAGTATGTTCAGCATATTAAGGACACCTTGCCGGAGCTTCCCGAGGCTAAAAAAGCAAGATATATCAGCGAGTATTCTCTTACTGAGTATGATGCGGATATGATTTGCTCCACCGTTCAGTTTGCGTCACTTTTTGAAAAAACTGTGGAAATTACAAACAATCCAAAGGACTCTGCTCATTTCATTATGGGCGATATTATGAAGCTGCTTAACGATACTCAAACCCTGCCGGAGAATATGTCCTTCCGTCAGGAATCCTTGGGCGAGGTTATCAATCTTGTAAATAATAACAAGATTTCCCGTGACTCTGCAAAGAAGGTTCTTAAAGCAGTGTTTAATGATAATGTTATCCCGGAGGATTATGTTAAAGAGCATAATATGCAGATGATGTCCGACACCTCCGCTATAAAAGGCGTGATAGAGGAAATCATTGCCGCCAATCCGAAAGCCGTTGACGAGTATAAGCAGGGCAAGGAAAAATCCTTTAACTTCCTTATCGGTCAGTCAATGCGTGCCCTTAAGGGAAAAGCCCCGGCATCAGAGGTTACCAAGCTTCTTAAAGAATTACTTGGCTAACTTAATACACAATAAAACACACCTCGGCATAGAATGTGCTGAGGTGATTTTTTATGTTTTTATCCGATATGAAAGCAGGACAGACGGGTGTTATATCTTCTCTTCCTGATAATGATAATTTTTCCGTACGTCTTATGGATTTGGGATTTTGCCCCGGAGAAAAGGTTGAATGTCTTAATATTGCCTTGATGAAATCTCCTGTTTTGTACAGGGTTAAAGGCACTAATATTGCCCTTAGAAAATGCGACGCCCGAAAGGTCGGGGTGATTTTGTGAGCCAAAAAACCATAGCCCTTGCCGGTAATCCAAATGTGGGCAAAAGCACCGTGTTTAATGAACTTTCCGGTATGCACGCCCATACAGGTAATTGGATAGGCAAAACCGTTGAAACCCAAAAGGGCGAATATTATTATAAGTATAATAATTATACCGTTGTGGATTTGCCGGGTACATATTCACTGAACACTTCCTCAAAGGAGGAGGAAGTGGCGAAGGATTTTCTCGTAAATAACAATGCCGACTGTACCGTGTGCGTGGTTGATGCCACAGTCCTTGAACGCTCGCTTCCTCTTGTTTTTCAGATAATGGCAATAACCGGCAAGGTGGTGGTTCTGCTTAATCTGTGCGACGAGGCAAAGAAAAAAGGCATTTTCGTTGACAGCGAAAAGCTGTCAAAGCTATTAGGTGTGCCTGTTGTAAAAGCCACCGCACGCTCCGGCAGAGGTATAAACAATCTTATGGAGCAGGTGCATTTGATTATCACAGGCAAAACCCTGCCGTCACCCTGCTTTGCAGACGAAGGCAGTGCCCTGTCTTATGTTAAAGCAAAATCAATAGCACAGCAGGTGGTTACCGCCTCCAAAAAAGCAAAACAGCCGTTTCTTGATAAAATTCTGCTTGGAAAATTTACGTCCGTAATTTCAATGATTTTAATTTTGGCGTTTATCCTGTGGCTGACAATCACTTTTTCAAATTATCCCTCCGAAATACTTAAATCCGCCTTTGACAGCTTTGAGCTTTGGCTTGGCGATTTGCTTTTGTCAAAGGGTGTAAACGCAAAAATTGTTGAAATGTTCGTTTACGGTATGCTTCGTGTTCTTTTGTGGGTGGTTGCCGTAATGTTGCCTCCGATGGCGATATTCTTTCCGCTTTTTTCTCTTATGGAGGATTTCGGTATTCTGCCGAGAATTGCATATAATCTTGACTGCTGCTTTGAAAAATGCTGTGCCTGCGGTAAACAGGCTCTAACCACCTGTATGGGTATGGGATGCAATGCCGTTGGAGTCACCGGTGCCAGAATTATTGACTCTCCCCGAGAGCGTCTGATAGCAATAATTACTAATTCCCTGACCCCCTGTAACGGTAGATTTCCTTTGCTTATTGCGGTTATTGCAATGTTTTTCAGCGAAAATAAAATTATCAGCGCCGGAATACTTGTTGCGTTTCTTATGCTGTCATTATCAATGACTATGCTCTCGTCAAGAATATTGGGTAAAACGGTGCTGAAGGGTGAAAAAAGCTCGTTCACCTTGGAGTTGCCCTCATACCGCCGTCCGCAGATTTTAAAGACTGTTGTAAATTCAGTAAAGGAAAAGGTGCTTTTTGTGCTGGGCAGAGCCGTTATAGTTGCCGCCCCTGCCGGACTTATTATTTATCTTTTGGCAAATATAAAAGCAGGGGACACCTCGGTTTTAGGTGTAATATCGGATTTTCTTGACCCTTTGGGAAATTTAATGGGACTTGACGGCGTTATTCTTTTAGCCTTTATTTTAGGCTTTCCTGCAAATGAAATTGTTATCCCCATAATTCTTATGATGTATCTCAGCTCTGCAACGCTTAATGATTATTCCTCCGCCGATTCTTTGGTGCAAATACTTATTGCTAACGGCTGGACTGTTAAAACCGCCCTTTGCACCTGCGTTTTTTCAATGTTTCATTTTCCCTGTTCAACTACGCTGATTACCATTTATAAGGAAACAAAATCGGTAAAATGGTCCGTAGCTTCCGTAATTATGCCACTGATACTGGGAATTTGTCTATGTTGTATAATTAACCTTGCATTTAACATAATATTTTGTTAAAATGTTAGATAGTTAAAAGTAAAGGAGTTGAGTGTATGGGCGATACAAAACGCACCTATACCAAAAAAGAGGCCGCCGGATATTTAACCGGTATGTTAGGTCAAAATATGATTTATAACATAGTATCAACAGGCCTTTATTTTTATTTTCAAAACGTAATCTGCCTGCCGGCTATGGCATTGGGCTGGATTATGACGATTGCACGTATCTGGGACGCAATCAACGACCCGATGATGGGTACTCTTGTTGATAAAACAAGAACTAAATGGGGTAAGTGCAGACCTTATCTTATTATATTCCCTGCCATTATCGGTATCGTGACAATTTTGGCATTCTTAAACGGAAATTATGCTACGGCTGACAGTACAGCGCAGAAGGTTCTTATTGTAGCCTGGGCGGCAATTTCTTACATTGCCTGGGGTATGTGCTTTACAGTTTGCGATATTCCGCTTTGGGGTATTACCTCCCTTATGACAGAGGATGAAAACGACAGAAGTAAAATTCTCGGCTTTGCCCGTATTGCGGCAGGTGTAGGCGGTATTGCCGTTGTTATTGTGCCCGTTGCACAGGCTGTAAGCGAAATATTTAAGGGTAAGGTTTCCGACCCTGTAAAAGCTACACAGTACGGCTTTATTGCAACTGTTGTAGTATTAACGGTTATTGCGTCAATTCTGTTTGAATTTGCAGGTATCAGCACAAGAGAAAGAGTTGAAAAATCAGAAAAAAGCTATACCTTTAAAGAGAATTTCCAAATTATGTTCAGAAATAAGCCATTTAGACAGATTCTTATTTCCGGCATTTTGAGAAGCCCTATTCAGCTTCTTATGATTTGCGCAATGACTCTTGTAACCTATTACTATGCAAACGGTAATTTGATGAATATTCTTACCAAGGATTCTGCCGGCAATATTACAGGTGTTGATGTTAAAATTTTAATCGGACTTGGCGGTATTGCATTAGGACTTTTTGTAGGACAGTTTGTATCTATGGGTATAACACCAATGCTTACAAGAAAGTTTGAGAAAAAAACTCTTTACAATTTCTACTCAATCGCCGGTGCTGTTCCGTTTGCGTTGCTTTTCGTATGCTATAAATTATCCGGCGGCGACCTTACATCAATAGGATGGTCAATTCCTGTTAGTATCTGTATGCTTCTTGCCAGTGCATCATTCGGCGGTATCAATGTTCTTCAGTCAGTTATGATTGCCGACTGCGTTGACTATGAGGAATACCACAACGGCGTTCGTACCGACGGTGTTTTCTTCTCCGGACAGAGCTTTATTACAAAGCTTTCGGCAGGTATTGCCAGCATCATTTCCTCCGTTGTATATTCCTATGTAGGATACAGCGGCGCTAATGTTGATAAGCTTAACAGAGCACTTGAGGCAGGTACTTCTGACTTCATTACCTACGACGGCGGTTCAGGTGAAGGAATGTATGCGGCGGCAATGTTCTTCCTTATTTCCATTCCTCCTGCCATCGGTATGCTTCTTTCCGCAATTCCTACTCTCAAGTACGCTTTGCCCGATAAAGAGCACACAAGAATTCTTAACGAGCTTGTTGAAAAGAGAGCAAACAGCAAGGCTGATGACGGCGAAATGCAGAACGCTGACGACGTAAACGCTCAGGCTCTTGCCGACAACGCTGAGGAGCTTGTTGACGAAATCAATAAGCTTGATGAATAAACAATAAGCAAAAAAGGACTGTGAAAGCAGTCCTTTTTGTTTGGTTAATTTTAGGCTTGTAAAGAGCATCTTTGCTCAATTTCGTTTTTAACCTTAAGCAGTTTTTTCTTTCCGGTGAGTCCTATATCCACCGTAACGGTTTTGCCATCCTTCATCGTCAATATGATTATTGAGTGACGGTCGTCAAAATTTTTCGTAAGGCTCGCCTTGTCGTCCCGCTGGGTTTCCACTTTTTCAATATCTGCATAAGCAAAAATATTGTTGTCATCAAGAGCGGTAAATTCAAATTCCGTTTCTCTGAATTTTACACCGTGGCGCACAACCTCACGTATCATAAGCACCGCCAAAATCAGCACAAAAACCTCCATTACGGCAAATAAGATTGAATATGTGTCTGCTTTTTCCTGTAGCTTTCGTACCGCCAATACAGCCAAAGCCACCGCCGACGCGTCAAAAATAAGCGTTACGCCCAGCGTAATAGGAGATATTATTCTGATAAATTTATTGTCCATTTGGATTTTTCTCCTTAAATCTTTTCTCAACAGGGCAGTTGGGGATATA
>JBJEPO010000152.1:0-8160 GCA_051881275.1 Eubacterium sp.
TAAGGGCAAATCTGCCACGATAAACCGTGGTTCGGATTATTACCGTTACCCTAGGAGAACTGTATGAGAGAATTTAGAAAAAATCAGGCAAGGCTGAAGAAAATAATGAACATTCTTGTGATTATTACCGCAGTTTATCTTTTTGCATATATCGGCGTTGAGCCGATGCTGGCAAAGGCATTGCCAGATTGGACGGTGCTTATTTTCGGATACTTGTGTGACGCTCTTGTAATCGGAAGCCTTATTGTGCTTTTTGTGTATTACAGTAAATATTCAAAAAGCGATAAGTATTTAAAATCCATTGAGGACGAGCTTTCCGATATAGGCTACTATTACACCGCCAGAGAGGAAAAGGTTATTCCTGCTTATTATACCGCTGTTAAAGAGGATTTGGTTAACAATTCCTTTGCGATAAATGAGGATGTTGCTATTAACGAGCTGGAATTTGACTGCGTTGCAATGAAACGTAATGAATTTTTTTATACAGTTACCTTGGAGGAAACAGACAAAAACGATGTTCTCGCTTATCTTGACAGTGTTATTTATGATATAACCGTAAACAACTTAAAGCGCAAAGGCTCGGGCGTTCTCCTGTTTATAACAGACAGTGCTAAGGATGACGCAGTTGCACTTTCCAAAATGATTACTGCAATGGGCAAAAAAGAGCAGATTAAGGTTGCCCTTGCCATAGTTGAGTTAAGTACAGGTAGATGCTATTTCCTAGGCAATACCCCTACAAAATGCCAGCAGATGATTCCAAATTACGCAATGAACTGCGACACGCCTATTAAGGATAAATTCAAGGGTGAAGAAAGACTGCCTTTCCAGGATGAGCTTGAAGAACATATGAAGGACTTTAACATAAAAGATTTCCGTAACGGAACATTTTATGCTCATTAATAAATTTAGGAGATGATGTTGTGAATACAGCCGCACAAATTTATCTTGACAGAATAAAAGGTAAAAAGATTGCATTTGTTGGTATGGGCGTTGCAAATATGCCCTGCGCCGAATTTCTTGCTCGCCACGGCGTAAATGTTTATGCCTGTGATAAGCGTGATAGAGATTATATCGGTGCCGAAAAATGCGATGAGCTTGAAAAATTAGGAGTAAAATTTTCCCTGGGTGAAAATTATCTTGATATATTGCCCGATATGGATATTGTATTTCGTTCCCACGGAATACTGCCGTTCCAAAATTCCTGGATTGGCGAATGTATCGCAAGGGGACAGCAGGTTACTACCGAAATGGAAGTGTTTTTTAAATACTGCCCCTGTAAAATCATTGCCGTTACAGGCTCCAACGGAAAAACAACCACCACAACCCTTATTGCAAAAATGCTCAGCGCACAGGGCTACAAGGTGTTTTTAGGCGGAAATATCGGCAAGGCGCTTATGCCCTGCCTTAATGAAATAACGCAGAATGATATTGCAGTTGTGGAGCTTTCATCATTCCAGCTTCTCACAATGGGCAATATGGTTAAAAGACCCGACATTGCCGTTGTTACAAATATTGAATGTACCCATCAGGACCACCATATTTCTCTTGATGAATACGTTGATGCAAAAAGAAATGTGCTGATTTATCAAGGTGAGGATTCAAAAACCGTCCTTAATGCCGACTGCGATTATTCAATCGGCGGCAGAGTTTACCACGATATGCGTTATGATGTAAGAGGTGAGCTTGCTCAGTTTTCAATTAAGCACAAGGTTGATAACGGCGCATATATGAATACCGAAACAGGAGATATTTTTTACTCAAATCACGGCAAGGATACTTTTGTAATGAATAAGTCGGATATTATAATCCCCGGCGACCATAATATTGAAAATTACTGTACCGCTATCTCTGCCGTATGGGGTATGGTTGATGTTGAAAATATGGTTAATACTGCCAAAGCCTTCGGCGGTGTTGAGCATAGAATTGAGTTTGTCAGAGAATATAAAGGCGTGCGCTATTATAACGATTCAATCGCAACATCACCGTCAAGAGTTATCAGCGGTTTAAAGGCATTCGGCAGAAAAATTATTGTAATTATGGGCGGTTCGGATAAGGGCAACGATATGAGCGAAATGGTGCCGTATATCAAAAAATATGTAAAACTGCTTGTTCTCAACGGTGCAACCGCCGATAAGATTTATAATTCAATAACCGCCGACGGTGATTATACCTCCTGCGGACTTGAAATAGTAAAAACCGACACAATGGCAAATGCTCTTGATATAGCAAAAGAAAAAGCGCAGACAGGGGATATAGTATCTCTTTGCCCTGCCTGTCCTGCCTTTGACCAGTTTAAAACCTTTGAATACAGAGGCAGAGAATTTAAAAGATTGGTGAATGAATTTGATGACTGATATATACGCTGTTTTAGAAAAGCTTACCGCCGTTAACGCCGTCAGCGGTGATGAAAGCGAAATGCTTGAAACGGTGCAGGAGCTTTTAAAGGATGTGGGAGAGGCTTATACAGATTCTCTCGGCAATATATTCTGTACCTTCGGCGAAGGGTATCATATTGCCCTTGAGGCACATACCGACCAAATCGGATTTGTTGTAAAATCCGTGTCAGACGACGGCTTTATCAAGGTGGATAAATGCGGCGGAATTGACCGCCGTATGCTTCTTGCAAGCGAGGTTGTTGTCCACGGAAAAGAGGATTTAAGAGGTGTTATTTCCACCTTGCCTCCGCACCTGCAAAAGCAGGGTGAGGAAAAGAATGCTCCTGAAATCAGCGATATTTCCATTGATATTGGTATGAGTAAGGAGCAGGCTGAAAGGTATGTTTCACCCGGCGACAAGGCTTCTTTTTACGCACCTTTTACAAAACTTTTGGGCAGCCGTGTTTGCAGCGGGTCACTTGATAACAGATGCGGTGCCGCCGCCGTTATTCTTGCCGCAAAACATATAAAAGAAATGAATTTAAAGGGCGTAAAGGTTACTGTAATGCTGTCCTCTCAGGAGGAATTGGGTACAAGAGGGGCAAAAAGCGGACTGTATGGCAAAAATATTTGCCAAACCCTTGCAGTTGATGTATCATTCGGTTACAGTCCTTTGTGTAAAAAAGAGGATTGCGGTGAATTGGGAAAGGGTCCTATGATTGGATTTTCTCCCGTGCTTGATAAAGAAATCAGCTTATCACTTACCGACACGGCGGATAAGCTTTCAATTCCTTATCAGCGTGAGGTTATGGGTGCTCATACAGGCACCGACGCCGATGTGATTTCGCTGACTCAAATGGGAATTCCAACAGGACTTGTTTCTATTCCTCTTAAATATATGCATTCTCCCTGCGAAATTATAGATACCGAGGATGTAATAAATACGGCAAAGCTTCTTGCCGGTTATGTTAAGGTAAAGGCAGGTGAGGTCAATGCTTAAAAAATTGTGTAATCTTAACGGAACGTCAGGTGACGAAAAAGCCGTTAGAGATTTTATTATTGATAATATTAAAGATTACTGCACATATACCGTTGACCCGCTGGGCTCCGTTATTGCGTTTAAAAAAGGCAAAAGAAAGCCGTCAAAATCCGTCAGCATAAACGCTCATTTAGACGAGGTTGGCTTTATCATTAAACATATTACCGACGAGGGTTATCTGCGCTTTACCTGTGTAGGCGGAATTGACCCGAGAGTTTGTATTGACAGACGTGTTAAAATCAACGGAATAAGCGGTGTTATTGCCGATAAAGCATATCATTTGCTAAGCGACGATGAACGTGCTAAATGTCCGTCCTTTGACAAGCTTCTTATAGACGTTGGTGCAAACAGTAAAAAGGATGTTGAAAAACTGATTTTTCCCGGTGATTTTGCCTATTTTGATACTGATTATCTGGAATTTGGCGACGGCTTTATTAAGTCCAAGGCTCTTGATGACAGAATTGGCTGTATGCTTATGATTGAATTGATACAGTCGGAGCTTGAGTATGATACAACTTTTTGCTTTAATGTTCAGGAGGAGGTGGGACTTCGTGGTTCAAAATGCACCTCCTATGCGGTACAAAGCGATATTGCCCTTGTACTTGAAGCCACCACCGCCGCCGATTTGGACGGCGTTTCAGGCGGGGACAGGGTTTGTGCTTTAGGGGAAGGACCCGTCGTTTCCTTTATGGACGGCAGAACGGTTTATGATAAAGAGCTGTACCGCCTTGCCATGAAAACAGGGGAGGAAGGCTCAATCCCCGTACAGACAAAAACTGCCGTAGCAGGCGGAAACGATGCAGGAGCAATCCAGACATCAGGCGCAGGATGCCGTGTTTTAGCCGTATCCCTGCCTGCAAGATATATCCATTCCGGCGCAAGCGTTGTTAAGCAGGAGGATATTGACAATACAAGAAAATTGTTAAAGGAATTATTACCCAAACTATATGATTGAAAAAATTGAAAACGAATCCCAGCTTGACGGCTGGGACAAAAGAGACATTTTTACCGTTAGAATACTTGCGTTGCTTGATTCCTACGGCTGTAAATACGGCTTTGCAAATTATTACAGACAGATAATTGACGGCAGGATTTGTGCCGTTATGTCACGGCTTGATAATGATTACACGCTTAGTCTTGCAGAGGGTGCCGATATACAGGAGCTTGTGCGGTTTTTCTGTATAAGCGGATATTCCTCAATTCTTGCTCCCGAGGAATTTGAGTTCGGTGCAAAATATACCTGCGGAGACGTTATGCTTTGCGATAAAAAGCTTGAATATGACCTTCAGGGCGGTATTGTTGACGAATATCCAAAGCTTATGGATTTGTATAATTTTGTTGATTATTCCGATACTGACTTTAAGGCGTGGTATGTGGATATAAGCCATCGTGTCCGTCATAATACCGCAAAGGCATACACTTTAAATTACGGCGGAAATATTGTGTCATCGGGCATACTTTCCGCAATTATTGACGGATATTCCGTTCTCACCGCCGTACAGACTGATGATGAATACAGGGGCAAGGGCTTTGGCTCCGCCCTTGTAAAATTTATTTGCAACGATGTAGGCTCAAGAGTCTATATTATGCGTGAGGAAAATCTTAACGAAAATTTTTATTTAAAATGCGGTTTTGAAAACTGCTCAAAGTGGAGAATGTACAGATAATGATACCTTTTTTTGATATAGATAAAGAAATAGAAAATGCGTCAGCTTCAGCAATGAAATTGTGTGCAAAGCAGTTTGAGGAGATTGACGATATTACACAACACAATCAGCTTAAAGTTCAGCGTGCATTTATTGACCACCAAATTTCAGAAAGTCATTTTGCCTCCAGCACAGGCTACGGCTACGGCGACAGAGGCAGGGAAACCCTTGACGATGTGTGGGCGCAGGTGTTCGGTGCAGAGGATGCTCTTGTGCGCCATAATTTTACCTGCGGTACTCATACTCTTGCAGTTGCTCTTTTCGGTGTTCTGCGCCCCGGTGATAATATGCTTTGCGTAACCGGCACTCCCTACGATACAATCCATAATGTTATCGGTATCAGCGGTGAGGGTATGGGCTCTTTAAAGGATTTCGGCGTTAATTATGATGAGGTTGCTCTTAAAAACGGTAAGCCCGATATTCAGGCAATTAAGCAGGCGGTAAACGGCGATACCACTATGGTATATATTCAAAGAAGCAGAGGATACGAGCTTCGTCCCTCTCTGTCTGTTGAAGAAATCGGCGAAATAGTTAAAGCCGTTAAAGAAATAAACCCCGATGTAATTGTAATGGTTGACAACTGCTACGGTGAGTTTGTTCAAAAGCAGGAGCCTACTCAGGTGGGTGCCGACCTTATCGCAGGCTCACTTATAAAAAATGCCGGCGGCGGTATCGCCACAACAGGCGGTTACATAGCAGGCAGGCACGATTTAGTGGAAAAATGCGCTTACCGTCTTACAACTCCCGGTTTAGGCAAGGAGGTAGGTGCCACCGAGGGGATGAACAGGGAGCTTTATATGGGCTTGTTTTTTGCTCCCCATACCGTTGGCGAAGCCTTAAAAAGCGCAGTGTACATTTCTGCTCTTTTCTCACAGTTTGGCTACGATACAATCCCTAAATATAACGAAAAAAGATGCGATATCGTTCAATCGCTGGGATTGGAAAACGAGGAAAGTCTTGTTGCCTTTTGTCAGGGTATTCAAAGCGGAAGTCCGATAGACAGCCACGTTTTGCCGGAGCCTTGGGATATGCCCGGCTATGACAGTAAGGTAGTTATGGCGGCGGGAGCCTTTACTCTCGGCTCGTCAATAGAGCTTTCCGCCGATGCGCCGATAAGAGAGCCGTTTTATGCCTGGATTCAGGGCGGACTTAATTTTCATTCTGCAAAAATCTGTGCCTGTCTTGCGGTACAGCATTTAAAGGATAAAGGATTACTGAAAAATGGAATATAATTTTAAAGGAATTAAAGGCGAGGATATAGAGCTTCTGTGCATCAACAGATTTAACGATTCAAGAGAGTTTTATGAAGAGCATAAGGAACAGTTAAAGCAGGGTATTACCGTGCCTATGCGACAGATTATGCTTGATTTGTCCGACCTTTTGTATGACATTGATGAGCAGATGTTCACCGACCCGGTGCGAAGTGTGTCACGTATTTACAGAGATACCCGAGGCAACAGGTCAAAAATTAAATACAGGGAAAATATGTGGATGTTCTTTCGCAGATATAAAAAAGAATATCCACAGGCACCCTTTTATTTCTTTGAGTTTTTCCCCGACAGATACGGCTTCGGACTTGTTTTCTGGACTTGGAGGGTAACTCATTTTCAAATTGTTCACGAAATGATACTTGAACAGCCAAAGCGTTTTCTTAATGCGGTAAAAGCGTGCGAGGATGCAGGCTTTGAATTTGACTGCCGTGATGTATATAAAAAGGACAGGTATCCCAATGCGCCTAAAGAACTGAAAAAATATCTTCAGGCAAAAAATATGAGCTTTTGCTATTACAGCAGTGATATGTCTAAAATATCAACGCCTGAGCTGATTGACGATTTAAGATATGCCTTTGACAAGGCGAGACCTATGTACGAATTTTTTATTGAGGCTCATCAGCGTATGATGGATGAGGGACTTATAAAGCCCGAAGCTGAAATGTGATTTTGAAAGGATGGATTTAAGATGCTTCAGCTTGTTCTCGGCAGAGCAGGATGCGGAAAAACAGAATACGTATTTTCCCACATAAAAGAAGCGGTTGACAGCGGTGTAAACAATATTGTTCTTATTACACCGGAGCAGTATTCCTTTATCGCAGAACGCAGACTGCTTGAGCTGCTGGGAGAGAAGAATGTGGGCTGTGTTGAAAATCTGTCCTTTTCACGACTGAATGACGAGATACGCAGACGATACGGCGGTAACGATTTGCCTGTGCTTTCAAAGGGTGCAAAGGCGGTGCTGATGAAAAAAGCAATAGAGGCAGTCAGCGACTCGCTTAAGCTTTACGGCAAAAATGCATCATCCTCTGATTTTGTTAATAACGCAGTCAGAATTTATGATGAAATGAAGTCCTGCCGTGTATCCTGTGATGATATTCTGCGTGCCGCCGATAACGCTGATAAAGAAATTCTATCAAAAAAGCTTTACGATATATCAAGCATTATCGGTGCTTATGACGCTCTTATAAGCGGTGAGTTTTACGACCCTGCCTGCGAGCTTACAAGACTGTATGAAACACTAACTCACCTTGACTATTTCAGCGGTAAAACCGTGTTTATTGACGGTTTTTCCGGATTTGTTGCACAGGAATATAAAATACTTGAAGTGATTTTGAGCCAGTCGGACGCAGTGTATATCACCCTTTGCACCGACTCTTATTTGAACAGCGACAGATACGATTTGTTCTCCTACGTTAACAGTAATATCCGCATTTTGAAGGATATTACGAAAAAAGCGGGAGAGCGTTTTTTAAATCCCATTATGCTCACCGAAAACCACAGGGCAAAAAGCGAAGCCCTTGCCGCCGCTCAAAAAAATATCTTTTCAAATACGTCCGATACATATAAAAATGACGGCAGTATAAATATTTATGCCGCAAAAAATATCAGCGACGAATGTGACAGGATTTCGGCGCAGATTTGTTCTTTGCTGAGAGACGGATATAAAGCAAAGGATATTGCCGTAATCTGCCGTGACCTTGATAAATATAAAAAAGAGCTTGAATTTTCTTTTTCAAAATTTAACGTGCCCTTTTTCAATGATGAAC
>JBJEPO010000153.1:0-43341 GCA_051881275.1 Eubacterium sp.
GTGGTTCTTGCCACGGCAGTGACAGTCACGGTAAACATCGTCAAAAAACGCAGGATAAATTAAATATATAGCCCATATCTTGTTGTTGATTTTTTGCTGTTTTTCGCCTATAATAAAGACGTGGAGATTTATTTCCACATTTTAAGTTGAACAAAATTCTCATTTATGTGTTCAACTCCTTTTATAGCGGAAAATCCGAGCCGAAAATCGGAACTTAAAAAAGCGGAAATCCCTTGCCGTAAGTAGGGACTTAAAAAGACGAGGTGGGCATTTGTTCATCTCGTTTTTTATTGTGAAGAGGAGAATTTACATGAAAAAAGGAAATGTTATTTTAACAATTGTAAGTGTAATTGTTTTGATTGTTTCAGGTATTGGAGCCTATTTTTCGTATGCAGAATATCAAAAAGCTGAAGATTTATATAAAAGTGCTCAGCAATGCTATGTTGACGCTGATGCACTATCCCGTCCAAGCTTTGGAGTAGTAAATAAAAGCAATGGTGAAACACAGGTATGTGTTCCTAAAGATTTCAGCACCAAAATTGTTCCTAAGGTGGAAGTAATTGAAACAAATGTAAAAGCAAACGGCGATATTTTATATATCCTTTCTGATGAAAACGCCACTGTTTTTTGTAATGAGGCAAAAGATATAATCATATCTGAATTTAAGACGGAATGTATAAATTCCGATATGATGTCCGGCATTAAAAAAGTAGGATTGTCAACAAATCTTGAAGAAATAACCTATACTATCAATTACAAGGAAGGAGATACATTCTCGGCTCTTAGTGATGCATATCTAATGTCTTTATACAATAACCAAGTGGCGCATTACAGCCGGCTTGTACAAGCTTTTAACGGTGAATACGAAAAGGATATTACTACGGCTATTTCTTATACCGCTACCGGAAACAGCGAAGAGTCTCGTACATTTTATTATTAAATAAAAAACAACCCCTACCCTGTTGGCGCAGGATAGAGGTCATATATAGCAGAGTGTTTAAACCCTACCGAACAATCATAGTTTAACACACTCTGCTTAAAATTGCAAGCAGGGTATTTTTATGCCCTTTTATAAAGATACCCTGCTGAGTAAAGGAGTAGTGATTAAATGGGAAATAAGAAAGTCAGAGGAAACGGTGAAGGCTCATATTTTAAAGTAGGTAACAAGTGGCGTTATCAGGTTACTCTGGGCAAGGATACTGAGGGAAAATTAATCCGTGTATCTGCCGTTTCCGACACCAAGGCAAAAGCAAAGGCGGCTGTTGAACGCAAAATCAAGGAGAGAGAAAAAGGCTTATTGCCTGACAAAGAAAATTTAACAGTACACGATATAATCAAAATGCAAATTGAAGATGACTATGCTTCAAACATTATTCAAGATAATACCTATCGGCGCAGGATGGACACTTTAAAAAGAATAGACGCTGAAGGACTCGGAGGATTGCTTGTAAAAAATGTTGATGAAACTCATTTAAAAAGATTTTTTCAAAATTTTACCGGTTATTCAAATTCAGTAATAGACAAAACCTACGATGCGCTTAACAAGTGCTTTAAGTATTGCTCCGGCAGAAAGCACAGAATTATTGAATACAATCCTCTTGAGGACTTTGTAAAGCCAAAATCAAGCAGAAAAGACAGAAAGGTCACTGCGTTTACGGTTGATGAGGAATTAAGGTTTATTGAAATACTCAATAACGAAGAAGAAAACAACAGGTACCGTTATCAGATGTTGTTGATGCTTTACACCGGTATGCGAATGGGCGAAATCAATGCGCTTTCAATCAGAGACATCAATTTTACATTTAAAACAATCAACATACACCGGACGATTACAAAAGACCGACACGATAAACCTATTTTAAACGACCAACCAAAGACAGATGCAGGCAATCGAACTATAAAAATGACAAACGAAGCTTTTAACCTGCTGCAGGATTATATAAACAATCATTACAAAGATAACTCCGAACAACTGTTATTTTATGATTTTAGGAAGAAATCTTATATTACCACTAATCAAGTAAATGCATCATTTAAAAGGCTGGTAGAGCGTTATGAGGTTATTCCCGGCAAAAAAGCTTTAACAAGCCTTTCAGTAAAAAGGAAACGCCCGGCATTTAAAAAGTACACGTTTTACAAAAAACAAGACGGAATTTATAAAGCGATGGCAAAAGAGCCACGGGACTGGAATACAAAATGGCAGCAGTATTATTTTTATAAATTCATCCCGGAAAAAGACTTTAGCCAGCACATGATGCGCCACACTTTTGCTACAAGAGCTATTGAAGCAGGAATTTCACCGAAAGTATTACAGCACATCCTCGGCCACTCGGATATCAGCATAACGCTTGACACCTACACAGATGTGTTTGATAGATTTGAAAATGAACAGCTTGATTTAATCAACAATTATATGAAGTCACTCCCGGATAAAAATAAAGCAGACAATACTCCGTGTGCAGTAGGTGTGCAGTAAAAAAGGATTTTAAAAGAGAAAATACCACCCTAAAAAAACAGGGTGGTATTTGTTTTTTCTTTATTTATGCGGTTTTTAGATATAAAAAATCCGCATAAGTCCGTTAAGACCTATGCGGTATATGGTTGCGGGGGTAAGACTCGAACTTACGACCTCCGGGTTATGAGCCCGACGAGCTACCAACTGCTCTACCCCGCGATATCTATTAAATTATATGCTTTGTTGCTTTGTGCTATACATTATAGCACATAAATATTATTTGTCAAGTAGAAAATATGAAAAGTACCCATAAAAGCAGGAATAGCTTTAATTTTCCAAATTGGAAAATTAAAGCTACCCCTGTCGATTAGTTTTACTGCTTGTCAGTACGTCTACTGACAGAATAATATTACAATATAAAAAATGATTTGTCAATACAATTTATTAAAAAAAGACCTAATTTTATTAAAAATTTATGATTTTTTTATACAAATTATTGACAATTTTTCCATTATCACCGCTTTTTTTGTAAAAAAACTGTAATCACGATAAAAACAGCCACTGAAAAAAACGCAAGCGAAAGCAAGTCCGTAAAGAAATATACGGGGCTGATTTTATAAGCACCTATAATAATTCTGTACAGTGCAAGCTTTACGCTGAGTCCGTTTTCATAATGCAAGGTAACAAATCCGCAGATAATTTTATACAAATTTATCGCCGGAAGAAATAACAAGCCTGCGGCAGACAAAAGTCTGAACGCAGTATCAGCCGAAGAAATTTTACGGCGTTTTCTTTTTGCCATAGCACGCTCCGAAAAAATTTTATAATTTACGGTGTATTATAACATAATTGAAAGACATATACAAATGTGTTAAAATAAACATAGTATTACTGCCGGAGATGATTGAAAATGAAAATACTTATTGTACCCGATTCCTTTAAAGGTACTTTAACGGCTCAGCAGGTTTGCGATTGTATTACAAAAGGCATAAACGCCTGCGGTGAACACGAAATTGAAGCATTGCCCTTTGCCGACGGCGGAGAAGGATTTGCAGACTGTATGGAAAGTATATGCCATGGTGAAAGAAAATATACAAAATGCACCGACATATACGGCTGTGAAACTCAGGCATATATTGTTACATTCGGTGACAAGGCGGTTATTGAATGTGCCGCCGCCAGCGGTTTGCAAAAAAGAAAGCGTGTAATGCTTGCCACCTCATACGGTACGGGAACTCTTATAAAATTTGCTTATGAATGCGGTTACAAAAATATAATACTCGGTCTTGGCGGCAGTGGATGCTGTGACGGCGGAGTCGGTGCGCTGACGGCTTTAGGCGCAGTATTTTACGATGAAAACCAAAAGCCTATGCTTCGTCCGAAAGGCAATGATTTAAACTATATTTTCGGTGCAGGATTTACAAATATTATCAAGGACATAAGCTTTACCTTTGCCTGCGATGTGGAAAATCCATTTTGCGGAAAAAACGGAGCCGCTTATGTTTTTGCTCCTCAAAAGGGTGCAAACCAAACAGAGGTTGAGGAGCTTGACAGCGGTCTGCAAAGGCTCAGCGCATTTTTACCCCGGGATATAAGAAATGTGAAAGGCGCAGGTGCTGCCGGCGGAATTTGCGGCGGCTTATACTCGGTATATTCAGGTGAAATCAAATCCGGCTTTGACATTTTAAGCGAATATGCAGACTTGGAAAACAAAATAAAACAGGCAGATTTAATCATCACCGGCGAGGGCAAAACCGACAGTCAGACGCTCATGGGCAAGCTACCCTATAAAATAAGTCTGCTGGCAAAAAAGCACGCAAAAAAATGCGTTGTAATAAGCGGAAGTATTGATGGTGTTGAAATCGGCGACAGGATGATAAGCCTTGCAGGAGACGGTACAACAGTTGACGAGGCAATAAACAATGCTGAAAAAATACTTACCGAAAAAGCAAAAACAATCTTGCAATAGCAAGGATTTATATATATAATTGTTTTATATAAATGAAAGGAAATATAACTATGAAAGTAAGATTACCTAAACACAGAGAATTTTTAATTAGATTTGAGGACGGATATCCTCAGGAAAGAGAAGCATGGGAGGAGCTTAACAATATTGTTAAGGAATACAGCGTTGACGGAAAGAGCATTTACTCCCCCACCTTTATTGAGGACAACGAGGACAAAGTAAAGGCTTTGCAGGAAAAATATGAATTTACTTATGAAATAATTGAGAAATAAGAGAGTAAAAAATGGCTGAAAACAGAGTTTACACAGTAGCAACCGCCCATCTTGACACGGTATGGAGATGGGACCTTGCCAAAACCATTGAAGAATTTATCCCCGACACAATAGAAAAAAACTTTGAGTTAATTGAGAAATATCCCAATTACAGATTTAATTTTGAGGGTGCATTCAGGTACAGGCTTATTGAGGAATACTATCCCGAGGCTTTTGAGCAAATCAAAAAGTATGTTGATGAGGGAAGATGGTGTCTTTCAGGCTCTGCTTGGGAAAACGGCGACGTTAACATTCCCTCACCCGAGGCGTTATTCAGGAATTTCCTGTACGGCAACGAATATTTTGAGGAAAAATTCGGCAAGCGCACAACGGATATTTTTCTGCCTGACTGCTTTGGCTTCGGCAAAGCATTGCCCACCGTAGCACGCCACGCTCATTTAAACGGATTTTCTACCCAAAAGTTACGCTGGGGCGGCGCTTATGAGCGTCCCTTTGACATTGGAATATGGTACGGCGTTGACGGTTCATCTGTTATAGCAAGCTTAAATCCCCTGTCCTACCGTTATAAATTCAGCGGTGATGTTAGAGGCGATATGGGCATAATCAACAAGATTGCGGAAAACGGAACCCTTTACAATCTGCCTTGGACAATGAATCTTTACGGTACGGGCGACTGGGGCGGAGCACCGGATGATGACAGTGCAAAGGCTGTGAATGCCGGCGTTTATGACAACAAGTTTAACGAAAATACAAAAATTATTTCCGCCTCCTCCGACGAAATTTTTAATGATATTGAAAGCTTAAGTGATGATGAAAAGGCATATTTACCACGATGGGATAACGAGCTTGTGATGACCTCTCACGGTGCAGGCGGTTACACATCACGCTGTATGAGCAAAAGGCTCAACAGTCAGAATGAAATCCTCGCTGATATGTGCGAGAGAGCCTGTGTTGTTGCAGACGCCCTTACATCATACAAATATCCCAAAGGCATTATTGATACTGCATGGAAACGTGTAATTCAGCATCAGTTCCACGATGACATTCCCGGCACGTCAACAATGAAGGTATATAACGACTCCTGGAATGATTATTACGTATCCCTTTCACAGTTCAAAAACGAATATGAGGGTGCGGCAGGAGCCATTGCCAACGAGCTTGATACCTCTTGGTGCAGTGAATGTGCAGTAATTGTAAACAATCCTGTTGCCGCAAAGCGCAGGGGCGCAGTTGAGGCACACGTAAAATTAAATCACAATGCTAAATATGTTAAGGTTCTTGATGAAAACGGCAAGGAAGTGCCAAGCCAGGTTAAAAGCAAGAACGGCAAAGAATTTGACATTATTTTTGAGGCGAAGACTCCCTCCTGCGGTTACAGAGTTTACGATGTTACCGCAAGCGACAAAAAGTGCACGCTGAAAAGCGACCTTAAGGTTACAGAGCATTCACTTGAAAACGGCAGATACAGGATTTTATTTAACAAAAACGGCGACATTGCCTCAATCATTGATAAAAAAATTAAGGTTCAGTTACTCAGCAAGCCTATTAAGCTTGCTATGCTTCACAATTTAGGTGCGCTGAATTATCCCAGCTGGGAAATGAGAAAAGAGGATATTGACGGCGAGCCTTACTGCTACGCAAATACACCCGTATTTGAAATTGAGGAAAACGGTCCGGCTCGCATTGCGGTAAAGGTCACCCGTGACCTTGATTATTCAAAGGCGGTACAGATTGTATCCCTTGACGCAGGCAGTGATGTTATCCGTGTAGACAACTACATAGATTGGCAGTCACGCAGAGCCTTACTTAAGGCGCAGTTCCCATTCACCTGTGCCAATGAAACAGCCACATACGATTTAGGTCTGGGATGTATTGAGCGAGGCACAAACACGGAAAATCTTTACGAGGTGCCGGCGCAGAAATGGGCGGATATTACAGACGCCTCCGGCAATTACGGAGTCAGCGTATTTTCCGACTGTAAATACGGATGGGATAAGCCCAATGACAATACGCTAAGGCTTACCTGCATACACACTCCGGCAGGCGCATTTACAAAGGATGCAAGACAGGATTTGCAGGATTTAGGCAGAAACATATTCTCCTTCGGCATACAGGCTCATAAAGGCGGTATCAACGGCGACATTCAGGTTAACGGAGAAATGTTCGGCAAAAAAATGACCGCCTTCCAAACAAGCTCACGCCGTGAGGGCACATTAGGCGCCGTCTTTTCAGCGCTTAACATAAGTGCAGGCGGTGTACTTGTAAGAGCATTTAAGAGGTCACAGGACGGCAAATCGGTAGTTATCCGTGTTAACGAGGGATTGGGCAAGGAGCACAGAAAAGTCAGCTTAAAGCTTTTTGCACCGATTACTCAGGCTTACGAGGCTTACGCCACCGAGGAAATTATCAAGGAGGCAAAGGTTAAGGACGGAGAGCTTGTATTTGACATTAAGCCTTATCAGGTTAAAACCTTCTTAGTAAAAATTGACGCAAAACGCAACAAGGCGTCGGAGAATTACAAAAAGATTGACCTTGAATACAACGCTGTGGGAATTACAAAGGATGAGTACAAGGTTAATACCATTCTTCAGGGCACCGGATGCTCCCTGCCGAACGAGCTGCTAAGCGACAGCATAACAGTGCACGGAATTACATTTAAACTGCCTAATGCGGATATGAATAAAAATATTTTCATTCCCCGTGAGCAGGAAATTGATATTCCCAAAGGCAGTACAAAGCTATACATTCTTGCCGCCGCGGCATTAGGCGACAGAGAAATTACCGTTATGACCGACAACAAGGAACGCAGGCTGAAAATATACGATATGAAGGAGCCTGTGGGTCAATGGGATATGGCAGGATTAAATCAAACAGCCAAGGTTAAAGACGCCGATATCGGTATTGAATTTACACACACGCATCATCCCGAGGGAAATATACCCGACGGCAAGGCATATTTCTTTATGTACGAAATTGATGTGAGAAATTGTAAAAAGCTGATACTGCCTGAGGAAAACAAGGTTATGATTTTGGCTATGACGGCGGTTAAGAAATTTTCCAACACAAAGCTTGTTACTCCCCTTATTGATATTCCCGACGAGGATTACAAATTCGGTGAAATTCCGCCGATTGATAAAATTGCAGACAAAGCAGATTTTGTCACAATAAGAGCAGGCAAAATTCAGGACCAGGTTAAAGGCGGAAAAGGAAAAGGCTTTAAGCGTGACAACATAATAACCAATATTATTCGCTCATATACAAAAAGCGAATGGTAATATGCAAAAATCTCTCTATTCAAAAAATGAATAGAGAGATTTATTTTTTGTAATGGTATTTAACTTTACAAATTAAAATTGTTAAAACAGTTGTGGAAATCAGTGTTTAAAATGTTGAAAACTTCGGTTAATAGACATTAGTTTTGTGGAAAACTATGTTGAAATCGTTGAAAATGTAAAGTATTTTACTTGCTTTAACAAATTTTCCACTTTACAGCACGTTAAATATTCAATTAGTTAAACAATTATCAAAATGAATAAAATAATAGCCGATGCATAGCCACCGGCTATTTTTATGAAGGTAAAACTTAAGAAGTAATTATTTCTTAAAGAAGCTTACGATATCGCTGAAAGCGTCATCATCGTTTGCTGAGAAGCTTGTAGGAGCGCTAACCTCTGCAGGAGCGGCAACCGGAGGAGCAACCTCCTTGTTTGCTGTTACAGACTTAATAGGTGCGCCGGGTCCGTCCTCACCGAAGCGTGTTGCGATAACGGTGATAATCATTTCGTCCTCAAGGTCCTCATCAAAGTTTGCACCCCAGATAATTTCACAATCAGGATGAACTGCATTTGTAACAACTGTTGATGCGGCATCAATTTCTTCAAGACCGATATCTGTTGAGGCGGTGATGTTAAGCAATACGCCTCTTGCGCCGTCAATAGAAGTCTGAAGAAGCGGTGAAGAAATAGCCTGCTGAGCGGCAATTTCTGCCTTATCCTTGCCCTTAGCACGGCCAACGCCCATGTGTGCGTAGCCTGCATCCTTCATAATCTCGGTAACGTCAGCGAAGTCGGAGTTTACAAGACCTGTTGCGTTAACAAGGTCGGAAATAGACTGAACACCCTGACGAAGAACATCATTAGCAATTTCAAAAGCATTGAGCAAAGTAATCTTTTCCTTGCTTACGAGCTTAAGGTTTTCATTAGGAATAACCATAATAGAATCAACGTAGGAAGCAAGCTCCTTGATACCCTCGTTAGCCTGGTCCATACGGCGTTTACCCTCAAATGCAAAAGGAGTAGTAACAACGCCAACGGTAAGGATACCCATATCCTTAGCGATTTTAGCAACTACGGGAGCAGCACCTGTACCTGTTCCGCCGCCCATACCGGCTGTAATGAATACCATTTCGCAGCCCTGGAGAACATCAGTAATTGCTTCTCTTGATTCTTCGGCAGCTTTAAGACCGATTTCAGGCTTTGCACCTGCACCGCGTCCCTTTGTAGCCTTTTCGCCGATAAGTATTTTATGAGTAGCCGAGGACTTGTCAAGAGCCGGCTTATCAGAGTTAATTGCTACGAACTCTACATCTTTAATATTACATTTAACCATGCGGTTAACGGCGTTTCCTCCGCCGCCTCCGACACCTACAACTTTAATCTGTACTACCTTGTTATCATCTGTGTCAATTTCATAACGTCCCATATTACATTCTCCTTATTTTTATATATTTATTGTCGAGTGACAGATGAGAAAATCTCATAACACTTCTACAATTGGTATTGTAACAGTTTTGTAACCGATTTGCAATACTTTTCAAAAAATATTCCTTGTGTTTTTTACAATCTTTTTTGTTGATTTTTGTATTTTGTTGTGCAATTTATACAAATGTGTATCTTTTACACTTAATTTGTAAAGGATTTTACTTTACGACTTTTTGTCACTTATTCTCTGTAAAGTAAACTTGCTTGTCACCTGTAACGGTCATTTCTCCCTCTGCCTGAGGATTTGTTTCGTTAAGCTTTTCCACTGCCGCCAATGCAGAATATAATTTATTCTCCAAGTCGTCGCAGGAGCCTAACTTAAATACGATACGATTTTCATAGACTATGAAATTATTATTTATGTCGTCGCTGTAAATTGCCGTTGCTTCGGTTAACTCTAATTTGTTTATAGCGTCTGTTAGTGCAAGCAAATCCTTTGATATCTGCTTATCAGTAAATTCTGCGGTGTTGCCTTCAACTGCATTTGTAACGGTAGCTTTTTTAATATCCACCGCATTTTTAGGCTTTTTCGCCGACGCTGATTCAAGCACCTTCAGGTTATTATCCAAAAGCAGATAGGTTTTATCTTTATTCTTTATTGCATATATATTATCGGTTTCTGTTACCTTTACCGTAATAGTAGAGGGCATCTTCCTGTCAATCTCTGCATTATAAATATACGGCAGTGAGGATTCAAGCTTTTCCTCTGCCGAGGAGGTATCGGCGAGAAACAGATTTTTATTTTTTTCTATGGGGAGCACTGATTCAATCTGCTGAGTTGTATATTTACTGTTTCCTGTTATGGTTATTGTGTCAATTTTAAACAGAACAGTTAAGCTTAATACAACAAATACGGCAAGAATTAAAAGAACGACGCCTACGGAGAAAAGAATTTTTCTAAGCAGTATTTTCTTTTTTCTCTTTTGGTTTTCTTCTTTTCTTTTCTGCTGAGTGGTTTTGTTCTGCTTTGCAGATGTTCCCTTTTTCTTTTTGCCTTTTGATGATGTTTTTTTGCCGTTAGTATTTTTGGAACGGGAATTTTCCTGCTTATAGGTTAATCTTTTCTCCTGTTCCTTTCTGTAAATCTTAGGCGGTTCCAGATTGAAGGAACCAAGCTCGTCATTCAGTGGTTTAAAATCATTATTATTAAATTTTCCTTCATTCTGCTTTTTCATCATTAATCCTTTTTATGTCAGCTCCTATGGAAGAAAGCTGATTTTCAATTTTTTCATATCCTCTGTCTATATGGTGTATATCCGTGATTTGCGACCTTCCCTCAGCCGCAAGGGCGGCAAGCACAACTGCTGCGCCTCCTCGCAAATCAGTACAACTGACATCTGCGCTGTGAAGTGATTTAACGCCGTTAATTACAGCGGTTTGATTATTTACAATCACGTCTGCGCCGAATCTGTTAAGCCGTGAAATATGCTTAAATCTGTTTTCAAAAATATTTTCTATAATCACCGAGGTTCCCCTTGCAACAGTAAGCGACGCCATAACGGGTGCCTGACAGTCGGTGGGAAATCCGGGATATGGCTTTGTTTGTATTCTTTTCACACGGCGCAGTCTTGAGGGCGGTTTTATTGTCAGCGCATTTTTCTCAAGATAAATCTTACATCCCATTTCATCAAATACGGGAAATACAGGCATTAAATGAGTTGGGGAAATTTTGCTTATTCTAATGGGCGACGAGGTTATAGCCGACGCCGACATCATAGTGGCGGCAAGTATTCTGTCGGGAATAACGGTATGCTCCGTACTGTAAAGCCTTGACACGCCGTTAATCTCAATATTAGAGGTTCCTGCGCCCTGTATATCTGCCCCTGCCTTATTCAAAAAATCAGCCAAATCGTAAATTTCCGGCTCGCAGGCGGCGTTTACAATAGTGGTTTTGCCTTTAATCAGAACGCTGGCGAGGATTATATTTTCCGTTGCGCCAACGCTGGGAATGGGCAAAATAATTTTTTGAGGATGCACACAGTTCTTTTTTGAACAGATATTATGCCCGTCAAACGTAATTTCATACCCTAATTGTTCAAGTGATTTCAGATGCAAATCTATGGGACGAAGCCCTATATCGCATCCGCCCGGCAAAAACAGACAGGCGTTGCCTGTTCGTGCTGACAGTGAGCCGAGAAAAATTATTGACGAGCGCATTTCCTGCATCATATTTTCCGGTATAAAGGAATTATTTATATCTGTGCTGTCAATAACAAGGGTGCTTCCCTGTCGGCTGACCTTTGCACCGAGATGCCTTAGTATTTCAACTGTAACATTTATATCCGACAAATCGGGACAGTTATGTACGGTGCTGACGCCGTTAATTAAGACCGAAGCGGCAAGGATAGGCAGGGCACTGTTTTTTGAACCGTGAATACTGATTTCACCGCCCAGTCTACACTTGCCGTTTACTATTAGTTTTTCCATTAATCCACCTTCTTCTACACGACATAATATGTAAAATCGGGTGGTTTTGTTATTGCGTTACATTATTTTTCTGCAAGAGAAACAATGATTTGCGCTATTCT
This sequence comes from Eubacterium sp., assembly GCA_051881275.1. Classification (GTDB taxonomy): domain Bacteria; phylum Bacillota; class Clostridia; order Oscillospirales; family Acutalibacteraceae; genus Eubacterium_R. Next base: position 11,982 of record JBJEPO010000153.1, read on the forward strand.
TTCTCTTGAGTCAAGGATAGCCATTGACTTAGCGTTCTTTTCAATTTCAAATATAAGCTCTTCGTCTAAAAGCAACTCGTCAAGCGTATCGGAAAGCCTGTTAGAGGTTAAATCCTTTTCCTCAATAAGTCTTGCGGCGTTTCTGTTAACAAGTGCCATAGCGTTATGGTACTGATGATTTTCAGCAACATAGGGCGACGGAATAAGAATTGACGCTCTGCCCATCGCTTCAATTTCGGACAGTGATGACGCTCCGGCTCTGCCTATTACAACATCTGCCGCCGCCATACAAACGTCCATATTATCTATATATTTACGCACTTCAACGGTGTTTTTACGGACAATATCCTCTCCTACGTCGCTGAAGCCTTGCTTTCTAAACTTATCAAGATATTCAGCACCGTTAGTACCTACTGAATGAATATGATACACTTTGCACTCATCGGCATTTTTCAGTAGAATATCAAACATTGCATCGTTAAGAGGTGCGGCACCGAGAGAACCGCCGAAGGACAAAACAACCTTTGCATACATAGGAATACCAAGCTCATTTCTCGCCGAGGCTTTGTCCTTTTTTAGTATCTCCCCTCTTACCGGAAGTCCCGTAACAACAGGCTCGTTCTTAGGTTCAAGATGCTTTTTTGCATCCTCAACCGTCAGCATTACCCTGTCAACCTTTTTAGCAAGCTGTTTATTTGTTATTCCGGGAAAGGCGTTTTGCTCGTGAATACAGCAGGGTATATGGAGCTTTGCCGCCTCCTCAAGAACAGGACCGGAAACATAACCGCCGAAGCCGATAACAACATCCGGATTAAATTCTTTGATGATTTTTTTGCTTTCACCCTCGGATTTTATAAACTTAAATACGGTTTTAACATTATCCGCAATGGCTTTAGTCGACATTGAACGCTTAAAGCCATTGATTTCTATTGTTTTAAAATCAAAGCCTGCATTTGGGACAAGGCGTGATTCCATGTGGTCTGCTGTACCGATAAAAAGAATTTCACTATCGGCGTATTTTTCTCTGATATAGGAAGCAACGGCAATAGCAGGGTTAATATGTCCTGCCGTTCCTCCTGTTGCAAATAAAAATCTCATATTTTATACCTTTTGCTGATTAGTTTTACGTGATACCGATAGCACAACGCCCATCTCAAACAAAAGCATCAGCAGAGCCGTGCCTCCGTAGGAGAAAAACGGCAATGATATACCTGTATTCGGGATTGTATCGGTAACTACCATTATATTTAAAATTGTCTGTATTGCCACCTGTGACACGATACCTATTACAAGGAAGGAGCCGAATCTGTCCTGACAATGCATAGCAATTTTAATACCTCTGATAAACAGCACCGCAAACAAGCCAACTATTATTGCGGCACCGAAAAAGCCCAATTCTTCGCACACTATTGAAAAGATAAAGTCGTTTTGAGGTTCGGACACATACAAATATTTCTGCTTTGAATTACCCAAGCCTGCGCCGAAAAATCCTCCGGAGCCGATTGCATAAAGGGAGTTGTTAGTCTGCCATCTGAGTCCCGTAGGCTCAAAGGATTTATCAAGCCAGGCAGTAATTCTGTCTCCTGCGTAATTCATAAGCACATTGGGAAACATTATTACTACCGCCACAACGGCTGCAACTGCGCCTGCGCCAACGGCAAAAAGCTTCCAGTTTGAGCCGGCGCAGAACATTATTGACGCACCGATGCAAAACATAAGAATTGTACAGGAAAGATGATGCTCAAGATAAATCAGTCCGCAGAAAACTGCAATTATGCAAAGAGGATAAACAATACCGTATTTAACCTTTTTCATTTTACCGAAATAGTCGGAAACATAAGACGCCATAACCACGGTTATCGTGAATTTCGCAATATCCGAGGGCTGCATTGTAAATGGTCCGAGAGGTATCCATCTTTTAAATCCCCCGGGAACATTGGTATGCCACACAAGCACAAGGCACAAAAGACCGATTGTAACAACAAGCAGAGGTATAACAAAAGCCTTAAACCATCTGTAATTTATTTTTGAAACAATAAGCATTACAACAACGCCCACAACTGCAAAAATAAACTGACGTCCGAAAAAATAATAGGAATTGCCTTCATTTTGGAGCGCATAAGGATATGACGCCGAAAAAAGCATAACAAGTCCGATGGTCAAAAGCGCCATTGTTACCGCAAAAAACGGAACGTCTATTGAACCGGTAATAAATAAATCGTCCTTTGTCAGACCTTTTTTATTTTTAGCTTTGACAATTTTTTCACTGCCGGTATTTTGGCGAACATTTCTTTGAGGTGGCTGTAATCTGTCTGCCATATCTGCACTCCTTTCATAGATTTAATATTTTTTTATTTTGCCTGTCCGTAATACATAAGAAGCAATGCTATTGCACAGCCTACTGCATTTACGATAGAAAATACTACGCAGATTTTCTTTTCCTTCCAGCCGCACATTTCAAAATGATGATGGATAGGTGCCATTTTGAAAATACGCTTGCCGTGAGTGATTTTGAAATAGCCAATTTGGATAATATCGCTCATGGTTTCGCAAACATAGATAATGCCGATAGGCAAAAGAAGAAGCGGACATTTGATTGCATAGCCGAGAGCCGCCACCATACCGCCTAAAAACAGCGAGCCGGTGTCGCCCATAAATGTTTTTGCAGGATTCCAGTTCCAGCACAAAAATCCGAGCATACCGCCCAAAAGCGCACCTGCAAGAATGCCGAGACCTGCAAATTTCATTATTACCGAGGCAATAATGAATGTAATTGCCACCGTTACTGTTACCGATGAGCAAAGTCCGTCAATGCCGTCGGTAAGATTTACGGAATTAACACAGCCGTAAATAATGAATATTGATATAAGCCAGAAAATTACTGTTGTGAATATATTTTTTGAAAAATCAACAGTACCTACAAACGGGATGTACCACACATAGTTTTTTGAAAGCCAAAGGGTAAGAATGTAAGCAAGCGTTACTGCAAGCTGACCTATGGTTTTCTGCTTTGGGGTAAGTCCCTCGTTTCTTTTAAGCTTAATCTTGATAAAATCATCAGTAAATCCGATAATTCCGCAGCCTAAGGCAAGACAGAGTCCGCCGATAAGCAAAACCATATCTCTGCCCACGATAAAATTAGAATAATCCGTGTCAAGCTTACCGCCTGACAAATAAAAAGTAAGTGCACCCACTATAAACGAAACGATAATGCCGATAATGAACATTATTCCGCCCATATTAGGTGTACCCTGCTTTGACTTATGCCAAGAGGGTCCTATGTCAAGAATAGTTTGACCGAATTTAAGCTTTCTGAGCCACGGAATAATTACAAAACCGAGACCGCCTGTTACTGCGAAAGCAACTACTACACTGATTATTACTGCTATTGTACTGCTCATTTTATTTTCCCCACTTTTTATACACAGAATTTATTACGTCTTCAAGCTTCATACCTCGAGAGCCTTTAAATATAACAACATCGCCCTTTGAGGCAGTTTCGGCAAGTCTTTCGGACAAATCCTCTTTGTTATCAAAGAGATAAGCGTTTTCAAGTCCGTTTTCCTTTGCCGACTTAACATAATATTTTGCATTTTCGCCGTAAGCGAACAAATAGTCAATTTTATTTTCAGCCGCCATTTCACCTACCGACTGATGCGCTGTTTTTGAGTAATCGCCCAATTCCAGCATATCCGCAAGAACGGCAATTTTTTTACCGCCTTTGGTGTCGTGAAGTGTTCTCAAGGCGGCACGCATTGAATCCGGTGAAGCGTTATAGCAATCCTCTATTGAAGTAATACCGCCTACGCTGACTGTTTTTTGACGCATACCGGCAGGAACATACTGAGATAAAGCCTGCGCCGATTCTTCAGGGTCTGCGCCGATAAAATATCCCACCGCAAACGCCGCAAGAGCGTTATAAACATTGTGAATGCCGATTGTCGGGATAGTGATTTTTTGCTTTTTTGAAAAATAGGAAACGGTGAAGGTGGTTGAGCCGTTGTTTTCTACAATGCTTTCGGCTTTGAAATCGCCGTTTTCTATACCGTAAAAATAAATTTTATGCTTATCGTCTTTAACTGTACCGAGCTTGTCGTCGTCACCGTTTAAGATGAGAGGAGCACCCTCCTGCAAGCCTTCGCAGATTTCAAGCTTTGCTTTCAGTATGCCGTCACGGGAGCCTAAATTTTCAATATGTGAAACACCGATATTGGTAATAAGTCCCACCGTTGGCTTAACTGCGCTGACAATACGGCTGATTTCGCCAAAATGGTTCATACCCATTTCAATAACTGCCGCCTCAACGGAATTATCAATTTGAAAAAGCATCTGCGGAACGCCGATTTCATTATTAAGGTTACCCTGTGTTTTGATGGCGTTATATTTTGAATTTACAACAAGATAGGTAAACTCTTTAGTAGTGGTTTTGCCCACAGAGCCTGTTAAACCCACCACGGGAATATTAAATTTACTGCGATAATATCCTGCCGTATCAAGCAATGCCTTTGCGGTGTCCTTAACCTTAATATAAGGACAATCCGGAACAATATCCTCGCAAATCATCACTGCCGACGCACCTTTTTCTATGGCTTCGTCAATAAATGTATGGGCGTCAAATCTTTCACCCTTTATGCATATAAAAAGGCATCCTTTAGTAATTTTTCGTGTATCTATTACCGTATTTGTAATTTGAGCATCGCCGAAGCACTCGCCCTTGCAGGCGGCGGCAATTTCTTTAATATTTAATACTTCCATATTTATTTATATTCCTTAAATAAGTAAATATTATTTATTTATATCATTCAGTATATCTGCAATAACTTCTCGTTCATCAAAATGAATTGTACCTGTGGGCAAAATCTGATATGTCTCGTGTCCTTTGCCTGCAAGAAGAATGATATCGTCCTTTTGAGCATTTTTCATTGCCCATTCAATAGCGTCTCTTCTGCCTTCAACTACGGTATAAGGAGTTTTGCTGTCCTTCATACCCTCAAGAATATCGTCAATGATTTTTGACGGTGTTTCCGAGCGAGGATTATCGGAGGTAACAACACAGAAATCCGACAAATCTGCGGCAATTTTGCCCATCTTCGGTCTTTTTGTTCTGTCTCTGTCACCGCCGCAGCCGAAAACAGTTACTACCCTGCCCTTTGCAATTTCACGCAGGGAGGAAATAATATTTTCAAGTCCGTCCGGTGAATGAGCATAGTCAATAATTACTGTATAATCTGTATTTGTCGGCACAACCTCAATTCTGCCCTTTACGCCTTTAGAATTGCCGATTGCGCAAAGCACCTCGTCAAAATCAATGCCGAGAGCAAGAGCGCAGGAGGCGGCGCAAAGTGAATTATAAACGCTGAATCTGCCGGGAATAGGACAGTTTACTCTGCCGATTTTATCCGACACAAGCTCATATTTTACACCGTGAGAGGAGAAGGATACATTCTTCGCAGTATAATCGGAATTGTTATTATCCACAGAATAGGTTTTAACCTTACAGGGCAGACCGTCAACAATTTTAAGTCCGTTTTCATCGTCAATATTTGTAACGGCAATATCGCAGTTTTCAAACAACATACGCTTTGCATTAAAATAGTTTTCCCAGGTTTTGTGATAATCAAGATGGTCTTGGGTAAGGTTTGTGAAGGCTCCCACAAGGAAGTGTATGCCCTTTACCCTGCCCTGCGCCAACGCCTGAGAGGAAACCTCCATAACGCAGTATTCGCAGTTTGCGTCAACCATTTTTCTGAAAAGTCCCTGAAGCTCGTGAGGGTCGGGAGTTGTGTAGTGAGCAGGATAAATTTCGTCGCCCACCATATTTTGAACCGTTCCGATTAAGCCGACCTTTTTACCCACATTTTCAAGTATTTGCTTAATCAAAAATGTTGTTGTGGTTTTTCCGTTTGTGCCTGTAAGACCGATAAGCTTAAGAGAATCGGCAGGATTTGAGAAAAAGTTTGCACATATAGGAGAATATGCGTCTCTCGTATCGTCAACGATTATTTGATTAGGCAAACCTAAATCTCTTTCGCTGACAACTGCCGCCGCACCTTTTTCAAGCATTTCACCGGCAACGGTATGACCGTCAAAGGACGCACCCTTGATACATACAAACAGATAACCCTTCTGTACCTGTCGGGAATCGGAGGTCACCTCGGCAATTTCTTTATCTTCATATTCATTTTTTACATTAATACCTTTAAGTATTTGTGACAGCTTCATATTGAGTCCTCCTGTTCCGTCAGTCAAGCACGGATTTTGTATTTTTAAACGATACGGTAACAACGGTGCCTATTTCGGCTTCGGTGCCTGCGTCAACGCTTTGTCTGTATGCAATAACGCTTGACGAGGATAAATCATTACCGCTTATTTCAATATTTATATTCTTTTCAGCGGCGGCGGCATTTGCCTCGCTTACGCTCATTCCGGAAAAATCGGGTATTTTTGTGGTTTGCTTTGATTTCTTTTCCGTATAAAGTACAACCACTCCGCCGGAGGGTATCTTTGACGAAGCCGACGGCGACTGGCTTATTACGGTTTTACCGCTGCCAACTATTTTATATTCAAGACCGCTGTTTGTAACAGTATCTTTAGCATTAGAAACGCTTTTGCCAATTAATGACGGAGTTGTGATTGAAAGCTTCTTTGCTTCTTCTTTGTCATATTTAGGCTCTACGTTGAGAGAGGTCATAGCCTCCTCAACAACCTGTGCGGCTATGGGAGCGCAAAGTGCGCCGCCGCCCAAATCCTCGTTTGGCTCGTCAACAATTATGAGCATTGCAATCTGAGGGTCATCGGAGGGTGCAATAGCGGCGAAGGATACAATATATTTTGTCTTTTCGCCCTCTTTTGATTCGCCAAGCTTTGTTGACGTACCTGTTTTTCCGCCAACTCTGTAACCGGCAACATAACCGTTTTTACCTGTACCCTCGTCAACTACTGCTTTCATCATAGTACGCACTTTTTCGGATGTTTCCTCGCTGATAACTCTGCGCACCTCTGTTTTTTCCGTCTTTTTAACGGTGTTGCCCTGTGCATCCTTGATTTCGGATACCATATACGGTTTAAGCAAGGTTCCGCCGTTGGCAATGGCACAAAGTCCTGTGCATACCTGAATCGGTGTAAGAGAGTTGGTCTGTCCGAAGGAGGCAGAGGAAAGCTCAACTATTCCGTACTGGTCCTCCTGATAATACTGCGGAGACGCCTCGCCGGGCAGGTCAATGCCTGTTTTTTGCGTAAAGCCGAACGCCTCAAAGTATTTAAAATAATTGTGAACGCCTAATTTCTGTCCGATTGTGATAAAAAACGGGTTGCAGGAATTTTCAAGTCCCTGTGTTAAATTCTGATAACCGTGTCCTGCGTGGTAGTGGCATTTCATTGTATAATTTTCAACTCTTATACCGCCGGTGCAGTTATAATGAGTGTCAAGTGTAACAACATTTTCCTCAAGGGCGGCGCTGGCAATAAATGTTTTAAAAACAGAACCGGGCACATAAGTATCCGACACGGTAAAATTACGCCACTGATTTTGTATTGCGGCACTTTCTGCCTTTGCCTTTTCGTCTTTATCCTTAATTTTCTTGATTTCTTTTTTTGTTTTTTTGTATGTAATTTTGTATGGCTCGTTGCAGTCGTAATCCGGCATTGAACTCATTGCCAAAACTGCTCCGGTATTACAGTCCATAACAATACCGTATGCGCCCTTGGCGTTATATTCCTCCATTGTACTGCGCAGACCTTTTTCAAGGTAATACTGAATACTCTGGTTGATTGTAAGCACAAGTGAATTGCCGTCGGTTGCCTCTATTGAGGTTTCATAATCTGTGGGCAATTTGTTGGAAACAGCGTCCTTAACGGTTACTATTCTGCCGTTTGTGCCAGTCAGCTCATCATCGTAATAGGATTCAATGCCCGAAAGTCCTTGGTCGTCGGAGCCGGTAAAGCCTATAACGGATGATGCGAAGGAATTGTAGGGATAATATCTTTTTGTGGTTTGCTCGGTGCCGATTACATTGCCTAATTTGTTGTCGGCGGTATATTGAGAAATCTGCTCCTTTATATCATTCTCAACCTTTTCTTCAACAACCACATATCTTGTATCCTTTTTGGTTTTTTCAAGAAGCTCCTCTTTTTCCTCCTCGTCGTACTCAAGATATTTTGAAAGTCCGTTTACAACAAGTGCTCTCGTTTCCTGTGATTTAATATTTCCCGGGTCAATGTAGATATTCCAAACAGTTGCGGACTGCGCAAGAACATTGCCCTCGCTGTCATAAATCGTTCCTCGCATTGCAGGAATTTCCGTATCGGATAATTGCTGAGATTCAGCCTTTGCCGCCAAATCGTCGTTGGCGATTACCTGAAGATAAAACAGTCTGCCTGCGTCAAGGGTAAACAAAAAGACAATAACAACAGCAATTATCAGAATACGTTTGCGCATATTTTTTTTAAATTCTCCCGCCATTACTGTCACCTTTTCATAAAATTTTTTATTTTTTCGGCAAAATCCGACCTGCCGTTATAAAGCATATTAGAGAGTAAGGCATTTTGCCCGACTCTCATAATATACTTACGCTATTAATTATTTTTTATACCATTTGAATCGGCAGTTTTACCATTTAACTGCTTTGCAGTTGCCGCCGGAGATTGCTCTCTGAGCTTTTTCTGACGCTGAGCTTTATATGACTCCACGTCTATATACTGAATTTGATTTGATTTAACCTTAGTCATACCCAATTCTTCAACTGCGTATTCGTCAATCATACTCATTGAAACAAGGGAATTAAGCTGGCTTTGAAGGCTTACATATTCACTTTCGGCATTTGAAATATCGGTTTGAGTTTGGCTGATTTGACGGGTAAGCTCATTTTTCTGCACGAAGCTGTTAACCGTCACGGCAGCCAGCAGAAGCATTGCCACAGCAACAACTGCAATTTTTGCCGATTTTGCAAACGCCCTTTTCTGCTCCTTGACAATTTGGCTTTTGCTCTTAACGGTTTTGTTTTCACGGACCTTAAAGCCCTTTTCACCTTCCGGCTCAAGCTTGGGAGCCTGGGAGCCTCGGCGCACATCAAACGCCTTTACCGCATAATACGCATCGGAAGAATAGGAATATCTTCTGAAATCATTTGAATTTGTCACTGTGTTCACCTCCGATAATAATTAGAATTTTTCAAACACCCTGAGCCGTGATGAACGGGCTCTCGGGTTTTCTTCAAGCTCTGCCTGTGACGGAGCCTTTGATTTAAAAGGAAGTCTGCCTTTGGGTTTATTTCCGCATACGCAAACGGGAAATTCCTTAGGGCAGGTACAGCCTTTGCACCAGGAGGCGAATTTTTCCTTTACAATTCTGTCCTCCAGTGAGTGAAAGGTTATAACCGCTATTCTGCCGCCGGGTGCCAAACAGTCAAAAGCGTCGTCAAGGGTTTTTGACAGCCTGTCCAGCTCGGCATTTACCTCTATTCTGATTGCTTGAAAGGTTTTTCTCGCCGGGTGGGAATCTCTCATAGCCTTTTGGGGATAAGAGGCTTTGATTATATCAACCAGCTCAAAGGTGGTTTCAATAGGCTTGTCCTGACGGGCAGATACTATATTCTTTGCAATTCTTCTTGAAAATTTTTCTTCTCCGTATCGGAAAAGAATGTCCGCCAGCTGCTGTTCGCCGTAGCTGTTTACCACATCGTAAGCACTCATACCGCTTTTGCTCATTCGCATATCAAGGGGTGCGTCCTTGTGAAAGGAAAATCCCCTCTCTGCCGTATCAAGCTGAAATGAGCTTACGCCCAAATCCATAAGCAGTCCGTCAATTTTTTCTATATTCAAATTTTTAAGAATGTTTTTTATATTATCAAAATTGTCGTTTACTATATCAACATTGTCAAAACCGCCCAGGCGTTCATTAAGCACTGCTATTGCGTCCGGGTCCTGGTCAACCGCTATCAGCCGTTTTGCCCTTTGCGCTATGGCTTTTGAATGGCCGCCGCCCCCTGCCGTTGCGTCAAGAACAACCTTGTCCGCCGTTAAATCAAGGGCGTTTATTGATTCGTCAAAAAGCACGCTTTTATGATTAAATTCCATAATCAAATACCGTATTCATCAAGGATGTCAACAACCTCTTCCTCGTTAATGCTGTTAAGCTGTTCATTAAAGAGATCGCAGTTCCATATTTCTATACGCTTATTGTTGCCGAAAATTTCCGCCTCTTTTTCACCGTAAAGGTCAACCTGTCGGCGCAGGCTTTCGTTAAGAAGCAATCTGCCCTGACCGTCAAGGCTCATTTTTTCAGCATTGGCGCTGAAATAAAATTCAAGCTGCTTTCTCTTTTTCTGATTAACGGTGGTGCGGATTTTATTCATAAACTCGTTCCACTCTTCCATAGGATAAAGAGCAAGGCATTTGCCCATACCTCTGGAGGCAATAAATTCCTGTCCCAGAGAGGCACGCATATTTGCGGGAATAGATATTCTGCCTTTGGCGTCAATTTTATACGCTTTGTGGCCTACAAAGTATTCGTCCATCTGCTCTCGCTCCTTTCATAAAATAGTGAAACCGTTATATTTTAGGTTTTATACTGTACATTTTAGGGATTTATATGTACTTTTATGGGATTTCAACCCACTTTTCTATATTATAATAGGATAATTCCCCATTGTCAAGAAAATTTAACGGCAAAATAGTGTTAAAACCCTATGTTTTGATAATTGTAACTAAATTGTAATATTTACGAAATACAGAATAATGGAAATCTGTATATTAATATGGTATAATTATTATCAATAATCAGATAGGAGACACGATATGGGCGAATACAAAACCACCTGGCGTGAAAAAATCGGCTACGGCATAGGAGCCGTAGGACTTGATTTAAGCTACGGAATGTTTTACTCGTTTTTGAGTTACTATTTATCAAGCGTTCTGGGACTTAAAGAGGCATTTTTGCTGATGCTGACACCTATTGCGAGAATTTGGGACGGCATCAACGACCCGATGATGGGTACTATTGTTGACAACACAAGGACAAAAATGGGCAAATACCGCCCATGGATAGTAATAGGCGCACTGAGCAATGCGGTAGTGCTTTTCCTGCTTTTCACAAGCTTTGGAATGAGCGGAACAAGGCTTTACATTTATATCGGCGTTATGTACATACTTTGGGGTATGACAAATACAATGGCAGATATTCCCTACTGGAGCATGGTGCCGTCATTTACCTCCGACCCGAAGGACAGAAATCTTGTTGCAACGGTTGCAAGAACCTTCAGCGGTCTCGGTCAGGGTATTATTACAATTATGACGCCTATTATACTGCCGATGCTTTCCACCGGAATGACCACGGACAAGGGATATTCCGCAACAGGCTTTTCAAGATGGGCGGCAATATGCGCCGTAATGCTTGTATTATTCTCAACTATATGCGTGATTTCAACCAAGGAAAAGCACGTTGTATATTCAAACAACTCAAAATTTTCGTTTAAAAAGATGTTCAGCGTAATCGCTCATAACGACCAGCTGGTAGTATTTATGATTGTGGCAATGCTGTCAAACGCAGGCTGGTATCTTACATCGGGCACTGCCGTATATTATTTCAGCGACGTTTTGGGCAAGCCAACCGCACAGTCACTGTTTCAGACTATCGGCGCAGTAGGCTCCGTACTTGGCTTGCTTGTAATTCCGATACTTTCAAAATGGTTCAGCAAAAAGAAAATCTATCAAATTTCACTTGTAGCAACCATTTTGGGTTACGTGCTTATGTATCTTTTCGGACCTGTTCTCAAAATCACAATTGCCCTTGATATTGCGTACATCATTTCTTCAACGGGCATTGCATCAATGTTTGTGGCGCAAACGATATTCCTGGCGGATATTGTTGACTACGGTGAATACAAGAACGGTGAGAGAAACGAGTCAATCACATTTTCCATGAAGGGATTTTTGCAGAAAATGGCGTACACCATTCAAACGATTATCCTTTTCGGCGGTTTGGGTATTATGAATTACAACAGTCAAATTACCTCCGCCGCCCACACAATTAACGAGCAAACAAAAAGCGCCATCGGCTTTATCTGCTTTGGCGTTCCGCCGATTTTGATTTTGCTTTCTCTTATTGTTTTCAGCAAAAAGTTCAAGCTTCACGGCGAGCTTGCCGAAGAAGTGCATCAGTTTATTGTTGACAAGCGTCAAAGCGAAGAAAACGCAGAATAACAAAAATAACAGTCTTGAATGTAAAATTCAAGGCTGTTTTTCTGCAATAAGGTATAAAAGTAAAATCCCGAAGCCGTAAAGCTTCGGGATAAATTGTTTTATTTTAAATTATCAGTCTTTCTTCTGCTGAGCGTTCATAATACCCTGACGGATACGGCGTACATCTGTAAGTGCCTTATAGAGTGAATCGTCAATGGAAAGAAGAGTGTCGTCAGCGTAGTTATTAACTGCATTGAGCATCTCTCTTGACTTATTCTGAGCAGAAGTAACCATTTCGTTTGCCTGTGTTGTGGCATTTGAAAGAATCTCGGAGGCCTGATTCTTAGCGTCGTTGATAAACTGCTCGCCCTGCTGATTAGCGTTAGCCATAATCTCGGTAGCCTGAGCCTGAGCCGCCTTTGTGATTTCATCACGGGCAACAAGGTCACGAGCCTGTGCTTGAGCCTTCTGGATTATCTCCGCAGCCTCATTTTTAGCCTCTTCAAGAATACTGTTTCTTGAATCAACAATAGCCTTAGCCTGCTTTGTTTCCTGAGGAGTGTTAAGTCTGATATCCTCAATGATTGTCTTAATCTTGTCAACATCTACTGCGCATTTTTTGGAAAGCGGAATTGATGTAGCGTCATCAAGCACATCTTCAAGGTCTTCAAGTAAAATATCTGTATTAGTCATTTAATTATCTCCTTTGCATCTTTTATAAATGTCAGGGGCGATATCCGCAGGGACAAAAGAATTAATATCGCCGCCGAGAGTACATACCTCTTTAACCATACTGCTTGACAAAAACATATTTTTGCCGCTGGCGGTTAAAAAAACAGTTTCCACATCGGGATATAGAGATTTATTGGTCAGCGCCTGCTGAAATTCGTAATCAAAGTCGGACATAGCCCTAAGACCCTTTACGATAGCCACGGCACCCTTTTCCTTGGCGTACTGAACAAGCAGACCGTCGTATGTATCAACAATAACATTCTTACTTTTGATACATCTTTCAAGCAGTGAAATACGCTCATCAATGGTGAACATTGACTGATACTTTGAGCTGTTGCTCATAACCAGCACAATAACATTGTCAAATATGTCAGCCGCCCGCTCTATTATATCAAGGTGACCCAAAGTTACCGGGTCAAAGCTTCCGGGACAAATTGCTGTTTTCATTACTGATGCCGTTCCTTTCGGTAATAAGTTAACTTAGTTTTGCCGTATTTTTTTACCTTGGCGGCATACCAGTCACCGTAGAAATCAGGCAATTCCTCTTTTGCATCGGTTTCGCAAATAATTACGCCGTCGTCGCTCATTAAATCAACAAGCACAGGCATACACTGCTCAACCAAGCCTTTGCCGTAGGGCGGGTCAACAAACGCTATATCGTAAACGCCGCCGCGTGACAGGCACGCTAAAGCATCGCCGAAAACCGTTTTTGACACATCCTGCATTTTGCATTTGGCAATATTCTCTTCCACAATGCGAAAGGCGTCTCTGTTATTTTCAACAAAAGTACAAAAACCGGCGCCCCTGGACAGCGCTTCTATTCCGAGCTGACCCGAGCCGGCAAACAAATCAATTACCCTCGCTCCCTCAAGCTCAAACTGAATGGCGCTGAACAACGCCTCCTTTGTGCTTTGTGAGGTTGGTCTGGTAACATCTTCACCGCTGAGAGTAGAAAGATTTCTGCCTCTGGCGGTACCCGTAATAACTCTCATAATAACCTGTCCCTATTTTTTTACATCTATCATTATACAAATTACACAAAGTTAAGTCAAGGTTTAAATGCATTTTTTACAAAATAGACTTATCTTTGTAATAAGCCACAATATCTTGTGCATTTTTTGCGCTGATTGATTTAATCTGCATCAAATCCTCTGCGCTTGCGTTCTTAATTGCGGTAATTGTTTTAAATTTTTTTAGCAGTTCCCTGGCTTTTTTCTCGCCGATACCGTCAATTTTCATCAGTCCCGAGGAAAAACTGCTTTTCTGATGCTTTTTATGATGATATGCCACGGCGAAGCGGTGAACCTCCTCCTGAATTGAAGAAACAAGAGTAAATGCACTTCTGTGGGAATTAATTTCAATTTCACCGCCGTTATAGGCAATAGCACGGGTACGGTGCTTACTGTCCTTTACCATACCGAACACAGGTACGTTAATATTCATTTGCTGTATAACAGGCAAAACAGCGTTAACCTGCGGCTGACCGCCGTCAAGCAAAATCAAATCCGGCATAATTTTAAAGGTACTGCCCTCATCATCCTCGTAATAATGCTTAAAGCGTCTTGTAAGCACCTCGTTCATTGAGCCTACGTCGTTTTGTCCCTCAAAGCCTTTGACGGAAAATCTCTTATATGCTTTTTTCATTGGTCTGCCGTTATGAAATACCACCATACCGGCAACATTATCTGCGCCGAAGGTGTGGGAAATATCGTAGCTTTCAATGTATTCAGGCGGTTTATCAAGTCCAAGCAATTCTGCCAGCTCCTCCAGAGCCGCCATTTCTCTGCCAAGCCTGCCCTGTGTTTGTGCAAGATGCTCGTTGGCGTTTTTTATACACAGATTGACAATCGCCAGATGCTCACCCTTTTGGGGATGAATAAACTCAACCTTTTTACCCCTTTTTGATTCAAGAAACTGTCGCAGCAGCTCCTCATCCTCAATTTCGCCGTCAACGGCAATTCTTGACGGAATATAATCACGCATTGAATAATACCGTTCAATCAGCTCAAAACGTGCCTCGGCAGGATTGTCAACGCTGTCTATGAGCCAGTTTTCACTGTCGGTAAGCCTGCCGTTTTTAAACCGTATAACCTCAAAGCAGGATTTTTTAACAGAGGTTACAAGAGCGAAAACATCCTCCTCGGGAACATTGATTGACACAACCTTCTGCTTTTCCTCAAGATTTTTTACGGCTTTTATGCGGTCACGCATTTTCGCCGCCTTTTCAAATTCCAAATTATCGGAATACTCCTGCATTTTTGCAGTCATTTCCTTAACGGATTTAACACTGCCGCCCTTTAAAAAATCAACGGCGTCTTTAACATTATTTACATATTCTTCCTTGGTTATACCACCGCTGCAGGGAGAACTGCAAAGCCCCATAAAGCCGTTAAGGCAGGGTCTGCTTTTGCCGTAGTCACGGGGGAATTTTTTGTTGCAGGATGGCAGCTTAAATATTTTCAGCGTTTCCTCCACCGCTTTTTTTACGGAATAATTGGAGATGAAGGGTCCGATATAGTAAGCGTTGTCGTCGTCCATACGCTTGCACTCGCTTATTCGTGGAAATTCCTCTTTAGTGACCTTGATATAATTATAGCCTTTGTCGTCTTTAAGGAGAATATTATATTTCGGCATGTGCTGTTTGATAAGAGAACATTCCAGCACCAGTGCCTCAAATTCCGTATCACAGAGAATATAATCAAAATCGTCAACATTTTCAACCATACGTATGACCTTAAGAGAATGGTTTGAATGTGAGCCGAAGTAGGAGGAAACTCTGTTTTTAAGAGCCTTTGCTTTGCCGATATATATTATTTTTTTATCTTTGTTTTTCATAATGTACACACCGGGCGTAAGCGGCAGAGCCATAGCCTTTTTGCGCAGCTCCTTTTCAGTCAAAGCAATTCCTCCTTTTATATTGATATTACAATAAATAAGCGCAGCCCGTAAAGACTGCGCTTATATCTTGAGTGAAAAACAAATTATTCGTTAAATCCGCTTTTTACAAGAGCAACAAGACCTTCAACAGCCTCTTCCTCGTCAGAGCCGTCAGCGATAATACGAATATCGGTGCCGCCCATAATACCCAGTGAAAGAACACCGAGAAGTGATTTAGCGTTTACTCTTCTTTCTTCCTTTTCAACCCAGATTGATGATTTGAACTCATTTGCCTTCTGAATGAAAAATGTTGCAGGACGAGCATGAAGTCCTACCTGATTTTCTACTGTAACATCTTTTACGAACATAATTTTACCTCTCGCTCATTATCTTAAAATGAAATTAAATTAATATTTCGTTCTTTTTATATTATATCACTTAAATTCTTTGAGTCAACGCACTTTTTAAAACTTCGTATAAGAAATAAATAATTGACAAATTTTCACGCTCGGATTTGTGCAAAATTAACATATTTTGTAAGAATAGATATCTATTACAAGGAAGACAAAAACTTCTTGTCCGATTCTGTCAGTTCTGCTTTTTCAAGCATATCGGGACGACGCTCTTTGGTTCTGATAAGAGATTGCTCTCTGCGCCACTTTTCCACATTTGCGTGATGACCGGACAAAAGCACCTGGGGCACCTCCCTGCCGTTCCACTGAGCAGGATGTGTATATTGAGGATATTCAAGCAGAGAATTATAATGACTTTCCTCCTCAAAGCATTCACTGTCGGCAAGCACGCCGTCCAGCATCCGTGAAACACTGTCGGCAACAATAAGCGCAGGCAGCTCGCCGCCGGTTAAAACATAGTCGCCTACGGAGATTTCCTCCGGCTGAAGCTCCTCTATAACCCTCTCGTCAATGCCCTCGTAATGACCGCATAAAATGGCGATATTATCAAGGCTTGCCAGCTCCTTAACTCTTTGCTGAGTAAGGGTTTTGCCCTGGGGCGTCATATATAATAAATGGGGTCTTGCGCCGATTTCACTGCAAAGAGAATTATAGCAGTCATAAATCGGCTGAGCCTGCATAATCATACCCATTCCGCCGCCGTAGGGTTTATCGTCAACCCGTCTGTGCTTATCATTTGTAAAATTGCGGATATCTATGCAGTTAATTTCCACCTTGCCTGCTTTTCTCGCTCTGCCGATAATGCTTTCACTCAAAACCGAATTGCACATTTCGGGGAAAAGCGTAAGTATATCAATCCTCATCAAATAATCCTTTCGTTACAAAAAATATAACACAAACATTATATATTGTTTGCGTTCTGTTTTCAAGCAGTAAAACAGTTCAAATACACAGCATTGACAATATATCAATATTTTGATATAATTTAGATATAATAAATACGGAGGTGAACAAAATGCCAGCCATCAGACCAAGCGCAGATTTAAGAAACAGTTATAATGAAATTTCACAGTTCTGCCACAAGTATTCCGAGCCGGTTTTTATCACCAAAAACGGCAAAGGTGACTTGGCTGTACTCAGCATTGAAGCCTATGAGAAGCTTTGCGGTAAATTTGAATTATACAGTCTTTTAAACGAAGGACTGCAAGCGGAAAAATCGGGTAAAACAAAGCCTTTTGACGATGTCATTGATGACCTTAGGAAAGGATTGTAAAACCTATGTATAAAATTACCGTAACCGAGCCGGCGCAAAGGGATTTAGCAGAAGCAATTACCTATATTTCTAAGGAATTAAAGAACAGACAGGCAGCCGTTAATTTGCTGAACAGTGTTGACAAAGCCGTCCGTTCTTTATCCGATATGCCTGAAAGGTATGCGGTAATTGATGATGAAATCTTAGGAGCGGCAGGCTTCAGATTTATAAAAATTAAAAGCTATTTACTGTTTTATATTGTACGTAACGAAAGCAAAACAGTGGTTATTCAGAGATTTTTATATGCACGCAGGGATTGGTTAAACATTCTTAAATCCCACACCTCAGCTGAATAATAAAAATAACGCAGACATTGCAGAACATTTAATTCCGCTGTGCCTGCGTTTTTATTGTACCTAATCAAATAATCCTTTCATAGGCTTAATGCGTATTACGGAATATTCCGTATTTATTTCCTTAACCACATCGTCAATGGCGGGGATAAGTGTATGCTTGCCCCAGCTTTCAACATCATAAATGTCACAGGAGCCGTAATTGAGCACATCCACCACCTTGCCGTACTCCTCCTCTGTATCAATATCAACCACATAACATCCGATAATATCCGCAAGATAATGCTTGCCGTCCTCAATTTGAGCGTCGTCACGATTGCCGTAAATTATTTTATTTTTCAACTGCTCAGCTGAGTCAATATCGGTAATCTCTGCAAATTTGAGTATGGCGATATTTTTTTGAGGACGAGCCGACAGCAGAGTCAGTTTATTTTCGCCCTTATCGTCAAGGTAAAGATATTTAAACTGCTTAATATAATCAATACCGTCGCACCACATAGACAGCTTTATTTCGCCCTTGAGTCCGTGGGTATTATTAACCTTTCCTATTTCAAGATACTGCTTCATTGATTCACCTTTTTATTGATTTTATCAGTCATTGCCGTTACCAATTTATCGTAACGAACAATCTTTTTCAAGCCTTCAAGAAGTATTGACGCCGCCAAAGACATCAAAAGCAAGGCCGTATGAATAAGTACGGCGTTTTTAAGAGAATAAAGAAATTCGCCAAGATAAACATAACGGAAAAACGTATGTATAAGATAGATATTCATTGAGTGCTTGCCGATATAATACAGAACATTACGAACCGCAGGAATACAGGCAATATATTTTTTGCAAAAGCATACTATCAGTATTGCCGACAGGGAAAAATGCAGTTCCCAAAAGGTTTTGCGCTTTACCTGATTAATAAGTATAACTGCCAGCACAATTAAAGCTGCGTAAATAAGGAAAGTCAAAGCATCGGACAGTTTCTTATTTTTACAAAGCTTTATACTGTTTAATTTATCAAACAGATTATGCTCGGCAAAAGCCATACCTGCAAGAAGTGCCAACAGATAAGCAACGGCATTTTTATCTCCGGGAAAGCCTGTTCCGATTAGGCGAGGTATAAATGAAGCCAGCAGAATTGACGGAATATAGCCGATTTTATCCTTCAATTTATACAGTAAAGGAAACATCACTATAAACGCCACTGCGGCACTCATATACCACCAGGTACCGATAAGGCTTGGGGTTGAAAACATTTTTGCAAGACCTAAAAAATCAAGCACGATATACAAAAGTCCTTTTAATGTAAAGGGACCGTTATTGAAATATCTGAGTATCGGATATTGGTCAATAATCATTGTTACAATAAATACGACAACATACAAAAACCAAAATCCGCTCATTGTTTTAACAAGTCTTGTACCGGTCCAGCGGCATACTTCATCACGGCGGAAATTTATCTTTTTAAAGGAACAGTAAAGACCGTATCCTGTGATAAAGACAAACATACCCACGCAAAGCTTAAAGCTGTAACAAATATCAATAGCCACAGATGAGCTGACGGGAAAGAAATCAATTTTTCCGCCCACGGCATCAACCGAGGTTTGAAGAAAGCAATGATGATAAAGTAAAAGGACGATTGCAAGACCCTTTACAATCATAGTATCGGTCATACTGAAAGTATGAGCATCATATTTTGGAATACTTAATTTTTTCATAACATACCATTTATACGAAAATAAAAATACTCCGCAGAAAAGCGGAGCAATTTTAATTAGTCTATTTCAATTGAAATGTGAGCATCGTTACGAGTTGCGGCGGCACGCATTACTACTCTGATAGCCTTTGCAATTCTGCCCTGCTTGCCGATAACTCTGCCCATATCGCTCTGTGCGACATGAAGATGATACACGGTAACGCCCTCTTCGTTGGGTTCGTCAACATCAACTGAAACTTCGTCAGGGCATTCAACTAAGCCCTTTGTTATAGATATTAACAATTCCTCCAAAGAAAACACCTCCGATTATTCTTAACTTTTTTTGATAAGAAATTAGAGAATGCCTTCTTTTTTAAGAATGCTCTTAACAGTATCGGTAGGCTGTGCTCCGTTTGCAAGCCACTTCTTAGCCTTGTCAGCGTCAATGTTTACTGTTGCAGGCTCTGTCATAGTGTTATAAGTTCCGATTTCCTCGATGAAACGACCGTCACGGGGATATCTTGAATCTGCTACTACTACACGATAGAAAGGAGCCTTCTTAGCACCCATTCTGCGAAGTCTGATTTTTACTGCCATTTTGTTACCTCCAAAATTTATATATAATTTATTATTTATCAACCAATATGATATTGGATTAATACTGCATTTTTGACGGGTTCGGATTATTACCGTTACCCTAAACCAAAGGGATTTGAACCGCCCTTTGTGTTACCCATAAAGCGTTCCGCCATTTCGGGATTTTGCTGCATCATACGGCGCATCTTTTTGCTCATTTTCGGTCCGCCTTTGCCGGAGCCGATTTTTTTAACCATTTTCTGCATCTGCTTAAACTGAGCAAGAAGCTTGTTGACATCCTCAACCTTCATTCCGCATCCTGCGGCAATTCTGCGCTTACGGGAAGGATTGATAATTTCCGGCTTTTCACGTTCCTCTTTTGTCATTGAATAAATGATAGCACGGAAACGGTCAAACGCCTTTTCATCAATATCCTCGTCCTTAATCTGCTTGCCTATGCCGGGAATAAGCTTGATTGTGTCCTTGATTGAGCCCATTCTCTCCAGCTGGTCAAATTGGTCAAGCAAATCATTGAAATCAAATTTATTCTTGGCAAGCTTCTTTTCAAGCTCCGCCGCCTTCTTTTCGTCAAGAGCAAGCTCCGCCTTTTCAATAAAGGAAAGCACATCGCCCATTCCGAGAATACGAGAAGCCATACGGCTTGGATGGAAGGTTTCAAGGTTATCAAGCTTTTCGCCGGTGCCGACGAATTTTATAGGCTTTCCTGTTACTGCACGGACGGACAAAGCCGCACCGCCTCGTGTATCACCGTCAAGCTTTGTAAGTATAACGCCGTCAATGCCCAAGGTTTCGTTAAAGCTTTTTGCAACATTTACGGCGTCCTGACCTGTCATTGCGTCAATGACAAGGAGAATTTCGTGAGGATGAACGGTTGAACGGATATTTGTAAGCTCCGCCATAAGCTGTTCGTCAATATGCAGACGTCCTGCCGTATCAAGAAAAACATAGTCATTGCCGTGGTCTTTTGCGTATTTAACGGCTTCCTGCGCAATAATTACAGGATTTTCGGTGCCCATTTCAAATACGGGAACGCCAACCTGCTCACCTACAACCTGAAGCTGTTTAATAGCGGCAGGTCTGTAAATATCACAGGCAACAAGCAATGGTCTGTGCCCCTCTTTTTTTAGCTTAAGGGCAAGCTTTGCACTATGGGTTGTTTTACCGCTTCCCTGAAGTCCGCACATCATAACGATTGTGGGAGGATGATTGGCAATAGCCAGCCTTGACTCATTGCCGCCCATAAGCTCGGTTAATTCCTCGTTAACAATTTTTATAACCATCTGACCGGGGGTCAGTGATTCCATTACATCGGCACCGATTGCACGCTGAGTAACTTTATTTGTAAATTCCTTTGCAACTTTGTAGTTTACATCGGCTTCAAGCAGTGCAAGGCGTACCTCACGCATTGCTTCTTTAACATCTGCCTCGGTTAACTTTCCCTTGGCACGAAGCTTTTTAAATGAATTTTCAAGGCGCTCGCTTAATCCTTCAAATGCCAAGAAATCACTTCCTAACTGAATATCACTCGCTTAAATAATCGGCGATTGACTTTATTCTTGCTACGTTATCGTTTATCTCCATAGAAAGGCTGTGGTCAAGATTGTACTGATTTATAGCGTCGGCACATTCCTTTATATCGTTAAGCCCCTTTTGCAGACGTGAAAACTTTTCGGCAAGACCGAGACGTGATTCCATTTCAAACAACTGATTTTCCGCACGCTTAATAGCGTCACGCACGCCCTGTCGGGTTATGCCCTCGTTTTCTGCAATTTCGGAAAGTGAAAGGTCCTCATTATAGTAAAACACAAGAAAATCATGCTGTTTTTTCGTGAGCATTTCGCCGTAAAAATCAAGCAGCAGCGAAACCTCAAGATTTTTTGCCAATCAAGACCTCTCCTTTCATAAAACATTCTGTAAAGTAAAACATCTTTACAACGCTTGACTATTATACTAAAGTGATATGTATATGTCAAGGAAAAAGACGATAATTTTTTTAACAAAATTTTATCAAAAGGTATTGACACAATTTGTAGTGTATTTTTGCATATTCAACGACAAAATACAACAATTTTACACAATCTTAACATTATATATATCTTTTATAAATATTTTATACATAATTATTCACATTTCTATTGACAATGGCGGTGAAAATAATTTATTATTATAATGTTAATAAAAACGGAGGGAGCTTCAGTATGAACTTTTCACAGGTAATCGCTTCCATGTTTGAGCAGTTTACTGTATTTAACTGGAAAATGATTCTTATGTGGGTTATAGGCGGAATACTTATTTATCTCGCCATAAAAAAAGAGATGGAACCCACACTTCTTTTGCCTATGGGCTTCGGCACAATTCTTGTAAATTTGCCTATGTCCGGCGCAATAGGCGAGGACGGTCCCCTGTCCGTACTGTTTAAAGCAGGTATGGAAATAGGCGAGCTGTTCCCACTTATTTTATTTATCGGTATAGGTGCGATGATAGATTTCGGACCGTTGCTGAAAAATCCGTGGCTAATGCTGTTCGGCGCCGCATCCCAGTTCGGTATATTCCTTACATTTATGATTGCAGGATTTTTCTTTGACATCAAGGACGCCGCTTCTATCGCAGTTATCGGTGCCGCCGACGGTCCTACGTCAATATTCGTTGCCAACCAGCTAAAGTCCGAATATGTAGGTCCTATTATGGTTGCTGCTTACTCGTATATGGCACTTGTGCCTATCATTCAGCCCCCTGTTATCAAGCTTTGCACAACAAAGAAGGAAAGAAAAATCAAAATGTCTTACAAGGCAGGGGAAGTTTCAAAGACAACAAAGATTGTATTTCCCATTATTGTTACAATCGTTGCCGGTCTTGTAGCGCCTAAATCAGTTGCACTTGTAGGATTTCTTATGTTCGGTAACCTGCTTCGTGAATGCGGTGTTACAAATTCTCTCAGCGACACGGCGCAGAATGCTCTTGCTAACATTATTACAATTCTTTTAGGTATCACCGTTGCATCACAGATGCAGGCTGACAAATTCGTAAAGCCACAGACTCTTATGATTTTAGGTCTCGGTCTTATCGCATTTATCTTTGACACAGCCGGCGGTGTTATGTTTGCAAAGCTCGTTAACGTATTTTTGCCGAAATCAAAGAAAATCAATCCTATGATTGGTGCGGCAGGTATCTCGGCGTTCCCAATGAGCGGACGTGTTGTTCATCAGATGGGACTTAAAGAGGACCCGCAGAACTTCCTTATTATGTACACTATGAGCGTAAACGTATCGGGTCAGATTGCATCGGTTATCGCCGGCGGTCTCATCCTTTCAATCGCCACCGCAATGATTTAAGGGAGGTAATAATATGTTAAACATTATGGCTTTTATCTCAACTTTTTTGATGGGAATTGAAATCAACGCAAGCTCCTGGAAACAGACTTTGCCTGCTATGGGCTTCGGTATGCTCTGCATTTTCATTGTAATCGGCATTATCATCGTTGCAACATACTTAATCAACAAAGCCTTTTCCAAAAATAAGGACAAGGAAGAAAAATAAATATTACATATAAAAGCAAGGCTTGGATTTCAAAAATCCAAGCCTTTAATTGTGTATGAAATATTTACTTTTCTTTAAAAATCAGATGCCGCCTTTGGTGCAGATAAATCCATTGATTTATACTGAAAAATATCTGCCAAATAATTTGACTTAATTGTACCATAATTATCCCACGATTTCAATTATTTTTACGAATAAAATAGATATTTTAGTGGGTCGGTCATAATTTTTTATTTTATTTTTGCGATGGTTACGCCGTTTTCGCCTTCGCCGTATTTACCAAGGCGATACTCTAAAATATTCGGGTGGTGCTTTAGCTCCTCCTGCACGGCGGAGCGAAGGGCTCCTGTGCCCTTGCCGTGAATAATACGTATCTCGCTGATATTATTAAGGACGCATTTATCAATAAACAGTCCCAAATTACCCAAAGCCTCATCCACTGTCTGTCCCCTTAAATCCAGCTCCGTCTTAACGTCCGAATCGGCACGTGAGGTGGTACGGCGCAGAGTGCGCTGTGGATTTGGTTTGGCGGACTTTTTCTCGGTAAGCATAATATCGGACAGCTTAACTCTTGTTTTGAGCATCCCCGATTTTACAAGAACCCTGTCCTTGCTGATTTCAAGAATTTCACCCTCGCCGATACCACGGATAATTACCGCATCGCCTGCAACGGGTTCCCTGGGCAGCTTGTAATCATAATCCCAGTTTTCCGCCATTTCACGAGGGTTGATAAGGTCGTCCATTTCACCCATTTGGGATTTGACGGCTCTTCTTGTTTTTCTTGCAATTTCGGTGGCGTTGGAGCCGTCCTGCTCCTTTTTCAGCCGTTCAAGCTCCAGCAGAAATTCCGAGGATTTACGTCTTGCAGCCTCCACAAGCTTTTCACCCTCACGTTTTGCTTTTTCAAGCTCACGCTCTTTAAGGACATCAATTTTATCCTTTTCGCTTTGGGCTTGGGCACGGATTTTCTCCGCCTTTTCAACGGCAATTTTTGCCTGACGGCGTTCCTCCTCCAAATCCTGACGTGTTTGTTCAAGCTTTTCAAGTATTGATTCAAAATCCCTGTTATCAGAACCTACTATCGCCTTTGCATTATCAACCACACACTGCTCCATACCAAGCCTTTGAGAAATTGCAAAGGCATTGGAACGTCCCGGCACACCGATAAGAAGCCTGTATGTAGGACTAAGGGTATCCACGTCAAATTCACAGCAGCCGTTAATAACGCCGGGAGTGTCAAGGGCATACGCCTTTAACTCTGCATAATGGGTGGTGGCGGCAATAACCGCACCCTTTTCCCTAAGGCGTTCAATAATTGAAACAGCAAGGGCGGCACCCTCTGTCGGGTCGGTACCGGAGCCAAGCTCGTCAATCAGCACAAGAGAAGAATCGTCGGCATTTTCAATGATTTTTATTATATTTGTAATATGGGAAGAAAATGTTGACAGGCTTTGGTCAATGCTCTGTTCGTCGCCTATATCCACAAGAATTTTATCAAAAACAGACACCTTTGACTGCTCGGAGGCAGGTATAAGCAAGCCGCACATTGTCATAAGGGTAAGCAGTCCTATTGTTTTGATTGAAACAGTTTTACCGCCGGTATTGGGACCTGTTATTACAAGGGTATCATACTTTTCGCCCAAAGAAACATTTATCGGCACAACCTTATTTTTATCAATCAAAGGATGGCGTGCCTTTTTCAAATCGGTAACGCCGTCGGCGTTTACAATAGGCTTAACGGCTTTCATTTTATAAGCAAGGTGAGCCTTTGCAAAAATAAGATTAATTCTTACGGCGGCGTCATAGCCGGAAATTATTGCCCGGGAAAAGTCTCCTGCTTCAACGGAAAGCTCAAACAGTATTCTGTTAATCTCGTCCCTTTCCCTGCCCTGAAGCATTTTGATTTCGTTATTTGCGTCAACAACGGAAACAGGCTCAATAAAAAGCGTTGCGCCGCTGGCAGAGGTATCGTGAACAAGGCCCTGAATCTGACCTCTGCACTCGCTTTTAACAGGAAGAACAAATCTTCCTCCTCTTTGAGTAACAATAGCCTCCTGAAGATATTTTGTATAATGAGGCGAATGTATCATTGAATCCAGCTTATCACGGATTGCAGAGGATTTTGCACGGATTTTACGGCGAATTTCCGCCAAAAGCTCCGAGGCTTTATCGGATATTTCATCCTCGCTGATAATACAGGTAAAAATCCTGTCCTCAAGATATTTATTAACCGTTATACACTCAAACAGATAATCAAGAGAGGTATGCACACCGCTGCAATGCCCTCTCCATTCGTAAAGGGTGCGTATTGAACGCAGTGTGTGACCGATTTTAAGCAGTTCACTCTGATTGAGAGCACCGCCTGCCGCCGCTCTTGTGAGCGCATTATTTACATTTTTAAGTCCGCTGAAGGAGGGTGCACCGTAGCCTGCAATAAGCGAAACGGCGTCGTTGGTTTGGTCAAGAAGCCTGCACACATCGGCAAAATCCGAGGTGGGAGTAATCTCAAGTGCAAGCTGAGCCGCATCCTCGCAGGAGGCTTCGTTTTTAAGCATTTCCAAAACCTTGTCAAGCTCCAGCGTTTTGTAATATTTATTCATTTTCATCAGTTAAACAATCCTTTATAAAATTCCAAGGCAGTAAGCCTGCCGTCCACACGGGACAGTACATATTTTTCGCATATATCCGACAAAATATTAATATTATCGTCACTTAAATTAAATGAAAACACCTTTGAAATATCGCTGAGGCAGATAAATCTTACGGCGGTAATCACACCGAGAGGTGCTTCAAGAGCGTTATTGCGGTAACAATCCTTGCAGTAAATACAGCCCTCCTGCACGTCAAAATACATAATATCGCTTTCGTATGTACCGCATCGGTAGCAGGCAAGAATATCGGGCATATAACCACCCAAAGCCATCATACGCATTTCCACGGCGGATTTAATAATAGCAAGAGAACGCTTGCCTTTGCACAAAAGATGAAGGGCATTGAGAGCAAGACGGAGCATATCGTGGGACGGCTGTTCCTCACTACCGGTAAAATAAACAAGCTGTGCAAAATACTGCGCCAGTGCAAGCTTTTCAATATCCCCTCTTAAATCAAAAAACACTTCAATGGGAAAAGCGTTATCAATTACATAGGCGTCCTTGCCCTTATACAGAGAAAATTCACCGTAAACAAACAGGGACGTGGATGATAAATTCTGATTTTTATAGCTTTTTGCACGGCGAACAAAGGCTTTAATAAGTCCGAAATCATCGGTAAGCAGAGTGACAAGCCTGTCACTCTCACCTATACTCTGTTCCCTTATAATCAGTCCCTTGGTTTTCGTCTGCATTTTTGTTTTCCGTTCCTTTAATTTGACTGTACTGCTTATATTTTAAATAATCGCTGACGCTTCCCGTATTAAGAAAGCTCTGCCATAATTCATCATTCATAAAATCACCTGCCACAGATATTTTATCCTATGGCAGGTAATATAATTTGTGTAAAATTAATCCAACCCGAAGTTGTGAATAAGACCCTCTCTGTTTCGCCAGTCCTCTTTGACCTTTACCCATGTTTTAAGGTTAACCTTTATCTGAAAAAAGCTTTCAAGGTCCTGACGTGCGTAGGTGGAAATTTTTTTCAGCATTGAGCCATGCTTGCCGATAACCATACCCTTATGGTTTTCCCTTTCGCAGTAAATTACCGCTTCTATATCAAGAATATCCTTATCCTCACGCTCACGCATTTTTTCTATTGAAACGGCAATGCCGTGAGGAATTTCCTTATCCATAAGGCGAAGTATTTTTTCCCTGATAATCTCGGCGGCAAGCACCCTTTCAGGCTGGTCCGTCAGTGTATCGTCCGGGAAAAAGTGAGGAGACGGCTGGGCAAGATTTTCCATTTCCTCCACAAGCTCGTCAACTCCCGTGCCGTCGGCGGCACATACCGGCACAACTGCCGTAAAATCGTAAAGGGGTGCAAGCTGTGCAATTCGCTGTAAAATCTGCTCCTTATCGGTGAGCATATCAATTTTATTTATTGCTAAAATTACAGGAAGCTTAAGCTTTGCAAATTTCTGCAAAAGCTCCCTTTCGCCTTTTTTAATCTCGCCCTTTGATTCGGTAACAAACAAGCAGGCGTCAACACCTCCGATGGAATCGCCCACCGCCTGCTGCATTTTTTCGCCTAATTTGTTATGAGGCTTATGATATCCCGGAGTGTCGGTAAACACAAGCTGAGTTTCGCCGTTGGTAAGCACGCCCATAATTTTAGTGCGTGTGGTCTGAGGCTTTGAGGATACTATCGCAACCTTCTGCCCCAGCATTTTATTAAGCAGCGATGACTTGCCCACATTGGGACAGCCAACTATTGCAATAAACGCGGTTTTTGTCATAAATCTGCCTTTCGTCAGTCACCCATATAGTAGCTGTTATCTCTTTTAAGTCCGATTTTTGTCAAAACGGTTTCTTCCTTTTCACGCATGTGCACCTCTTCAATACCGCCTTTTTCGTGGTCATAGCCTAAAAGGTGAAGCATTGAATGAACGGTTAAAAATCCGATTTCACGCTGAAGCGAATGGTTGTATGCCTTTGCCTGCTCAACTGCTTTTTCAACGCTGATAACTATATCGCCCAAAACCTTTGCGCCTGTATCAAGATTAACATCATATTCGCCGTTTTCACCTAACGGAAAAGACAGAACATCCGTTTCCCTGTCAACATTTCGGTACTGCGCATTTAGTGTATGTATGGTTTCGTTATCAACAAAACGCACACTTACCTCTGCACTGCCGTCAAATTTTTCCTGCTGTAAAACAGCATTACAGCAACGGCGGATAAGAAGCCTGATACCGGTGGGTATAACTACTTTTTTCTGGTCGTTGGAGATGATTACTTTTACTGAGTTCATTGCCTGTTCCTCTCCTCGTCATATTTTTGATACGCCTGTATAATGTCCTGCACAAGCTTGTGACGGACAACGTCTTTCTGACTAAAGCGTACAATTTGAATATCATCAACATCCTTTAAGATGTGCATAACTGTTTTAAGTCCCGATTTTTTACCGTCGGGCAGGTCAATCTGGGTAATGTCGCCTGTGACAACCATTTTTGATCTGAAGCCCAGTCGGGTTAAAAACATTTTCATTTGCTCCGGCGTAGTATTCTGCGCCTCGTCAAGTATTATAAAGCTGTCGTCAAGGGTACGTCCACGCATATATGCAAGAGGTGCTACCTCTATTGCTCCCCTTTCCTGATAACGCTGAAAATTCTCTGCGCCGAGCATATCAAACAACGCATCATAAAGAGGGCGCAGATACGGGTCAACCTTACTCTGCAAATCACCGGGAAGAAATCCCAATTTTTCCCCTGCTTCAACAGCCGGACGTGTTAAAATAATTCTGTTTACCTCTTTTGCACGAAATGCGGTAACCGCCATTGCCACGGCAAGATAGGTTTTACCTGTACCTGCAGGACCTACGCCTAAGGTTATTGTATTTTCCTCAATAGCCTGGGTGTATTTCTTTTGCCCTAATGTTTTAGGCTTTACAGGTCTGCCCTTTGATGTTATACATATTGAATCGGTGGTCATTGAGGAAAGTTTATCCTCATTGCCCTCGTTTACAAGAGAAAGCACATACCGCACATTCTGCTGAGTAAGGCTTTCACCTTTATTAATAAGCATCAAAAGACTGTTTATGGTGCGTACTGCAAGGGATACGTTTTCTGCATCTCCCATAACCTTTAAATCGGAGCCTCGGCTTATTATAGATACGCCGTACTCACGTTCAATAATACGCACATTTTCATCAAAGGAGCCGAAAAGCTGAAGTGCCTGCTCCATTGCGTCAAGTGTAATAATCTGTTCTATCATTGTGTATTCTCACCGTTTTGGGATTGTGTTTTTATTTGTGCCTTAATGGTTTCAATTCGTCTGTCCTCCACCTTGATAACGGTGAAAACAATATTTTCAAATTCAACGCTGGCATTTTTCT
Organism: Eubacterium sp.; assembly: GCA_051881275.1. GTDB lineage: Bacteria > Bacillota > Clostridia > Oscillospirales > Acutalibacteraceae > Eubacterium_R. The sequence continues at coordinate 41,592 of JBJEPO010000153.1, forward strand.
CTTTACCTGAGGGTACAAAGCCTAAATTACTGATTACAAAGCCTGCAAGGGTATCGTAATCACCCTCGGGAAATTTTATGCCGAGTGTTTCCTCAACATCCTCTATATCGGTAATACCCTCAAAAAGATAGGTATTATCGTCAATTTTTCTTATACTTTCTTCCTCGTCGTCGTACTCGTCCTCAATATTTCCCACAAGCTCCTCAAGTATATCCTCCATAGTGACAAGTCCGGCTGTACCGCCGTATTCATCAACAACTATGGCAAGCTGAATACGTGACTCCGTCATTTGCGTAAAAAGCTTTCCGCAGGGTATTGTTTCGGGGACGAAAAGAGGCTCTCTCAGATAATCGTCAATTTTTTCATCGTCTGAGATTTCAGTACCGATAAATTTAAGCAAATCCTTTACATATATTATGCCCAAAATATCGTCAAGGTCATCCTTGTAAACAGGTATTCTTGAAACGCCCTCGTCTATGGCAATTTTTACCGCATCATAAAGCGAAGCGTTTTCCTCAACTGCGGCAATATCTGTTCTATGGGTCATAATGTCCCCTGCCGTAGTATCGTCAAATTCAAAAATGTTGTTTATCATTTCTCGCTGAGATGTTTCAAGCTCGCCTTGGTCCTCATCAACAAGCTGTTTGATTTCCTCCTCGGTGGAGCTTTCCTTTTTAAAAAATCTTAGCAGACCGCCGTTGCCCATAAAGGCATATCCCTCCAATTTAAAATTCATATATTTTATCTTGATATTATATAATAAAAAATTCAATTTGTAAAGTATTGTTAATTATGGTAAAATATTGTTGGTGATTTTATGCTTGAAATGATAAAGGAAAACAATGTGTGGGATAATCTCAAATCCGACTCAAAGCCCGTTGTTCTTTACGGAATGGGCTTAGGTGCGGAAAAGATTATGGACACAATGGCACAGTACGGCATTGAAGCGGCTGATATTTTCGCCTCCGATGAATTTGTGAGAGGTCACTCTTTTAGAGGATACAAGGTGCTTAAATACAGCGATATTTGCGAAAAATATGATGATTTCAACGTGGTTTTATGCTTTGCCAGCAGGCTTGACAATGTTTTGGACAACATACGCAGAATTAACAGTGAGCATACTGTTTACGCTCCGGATGTTCCTGTTACCGGCGGAGGGCTCTTTACCCGTGAATATGTAAAAGAAAATGAGGAAAAATTTGACATTGTTTACAATCGTCTTGAGGATGAGTTGAGCAAGCAGATTTATACTGATATAATTGCATACAAAATAAGCGGAAAAATTTCCTATCTGCTAAATTCCTTCTGCGATAAGGACAGTGTTTACAGGGATATTTTAAAGCTTTCAGACAGTGAAAGCATACTTGATTTAGGAGCATACGACGGCGATACTATCCGTGAATTTTGTGATTTTACAGGCGGAAGGTACAAGAATATTACCGCCCTTGAGCCCGATAAAAAGAACTTTAAAAAATTATGTGCCAACACAGAAGGTATGGATAACATAACCCTTTTAAATATGGGTGCGTGGGACAGCCGTGACACTTTGATTTTTGCCCAAAATGCCGGCAGAAATTCAAAGCTCAGCGCAGGCGGTACCGCCGTTGACGTTACCGACATAGACTCTTTGAATTTAGCACCTACTTTTATAAAAATGGATATTGAGGGTGCGGAAATGAAGGCACTTGAGGGTGCAAAAAATACAATTTCAAAATACAGTCCCAAGCTTTACGTATGCGCCTATCACAGA
>JBJEPO010000154.1:0-7956 GCA_051881275.1 Eubacterium sp.
ATAATAATTATAGTGCAGAATTACTTTAATTTGCTTTTATTAGGGAAATTGAGTAATATCGCAATAGTTTTAGGTGCAGGCAATTCAACTCGTATGAAAAGCGAAAAAAGCAAGCTGCTTCTTGAAATTCAGGGCAAAACGGTAATTGAGCGTTCAGTGCAGACATTTCTTGACTGTCCCGATGTTGACGAGGTTATTGTTACCGTAAGAGAGCAGGATGTGGAAGCATTCTCCTCAATTCTTACAGACGGCAGAGTTACCTTTGTAATAGGCGGTGACACCCGTCAGCAAAGCGTTAAAAACGCAGTTGATACCGTTGATGAGGCGGATTTGATTATAATTCACGACGGCGCACGTCCCCTTGTTACTCAGCAGGCGTTAAGCGATACCTTAAGAGCCGCCGAGGAATACGGCGCCGCCGCTGTGGGAGTTAGGGTAAAGGATACAATCAAGGTTGTAAACGGCGATATGTTCATTACCTCCACACCGGACAGGGCAAATCTTATTGCAATTCAAACGCCTCAAATATTCAATTTTGATTCATACAAAAACGCTATTGAAAAAGCCGATGAGGAAAATCTTGATTTTACCGATGACTGCTGTCTTATAGAAAATGCAGGGGGAAGGGTTAAGGTTGTTCTCGGCGACTATGAAAACATAAAAATTACAACGCCGGACGATATTCTTCTGGCGGAAAAAATACTGTCACAGCGAGGTTAAATTATGAGAATCGGTCACGGTTACGATGTTCACAAGCTTGCCCCCAACAGGGATTTGATAATCGGCGGTGTTAAAATTCCATACGAGAAGGGTCTTTTAGGTCACAGTGATGCGGATGTGCTTCTTCACGCAGTCAGCGACGCCTTGCTGGGAGCCTGCGCTATGGGTGATATCGGCGGTATGTTCCCGGACACAGACGAAAGGTGGAAGAATGCCGACTCTTTAAAGCTGCTTGAGGCGGTGGTAAACAGAATTAACGGCGAAGGCTTTTTCGTTGAAAATATTGACTGTACTTTAATTGCACAGCAGCCTAAAATGAAGCCTTATATTCAGCAGATGAGGCAGAATATTGCCGATGCCTGCGGTGTGGATATTTCCTGTGTGAGCGTTAAGGCAACCACCGAGGAAAATCTTGGATTTACAGGCAGGCAGGAGGGCATTTCCGCCCACAGTGTTGTGCTTATAAAATAATTTTAGATTGGAGAATACTATGGCTTTTATTGCAGGAGCAGGAGCAACAAATATTGACCTTTTATATCAGGGAATGGAGAGAATACCCGATGTGGGCGAGGAATTATACTGTAAGGATTTCAGCCTTCAACTGGGCGGGGGACTTCCTGCAACGCTGATTAATTTAGGCAGACTGGGAATAGAAACAAAAATCGCAACCGAATTAGGCGATGATATTTTTTCAAATTTCGCAAGAGAGAAGTTTACCGAAAATAATGTTGCGCCCACAAATTTGTATGATGGAGACGGTATTCCCCTTAATATTACATCGGCAATAATTCTGCCCAAGGACAGAACCTTCTTTACATACGGCAAAGGCACTATTGAGCCTGATGATAAAGCAAAGGAGACATTTTATAATATTGCCAAAGGCTCAAAAATCACCATGATGCAGTTGGGCGGTTTTCTTGATGTGTATAAAAAGCTTCACGGCGAGGGTACAATTCTTGTGCTTGACACCGGCTGGGACGATGAAATGAGCTTTGAAAAGTATAATGACTATTTGGAAATTGCCGATTATTACACTCCCAACCAAAAGGAAGCAATGAAAATCAGCGGTACCGACAATCCACAGGACGCCGCTTACGCTCTTAAAAAATATTTTGACAGGGTTGTTGTTAAGGTTGACAAGGACGGATGCATCGGTATTGACGGCGATGAATATTTCTTTGTTAAAAGCATTGACGAATTTCACAATGTTGACTCAACGGGAGCAGGGGACGCCTTCCTTTCCGGCTTTATGTACGGAATATTTAACGGCTATTCTCTCAAGGAGTCTGTTTTGTTCGGTAATTTTACCGGCGGAAAAGCCGTAACGGCAGTAGGCGCACTGTCAGCATATCTTACCGAGCAGGAATTGCTGAGCCTTAGAGATAAGTACGCATATCTTATAAAATAACATTTGGGGAAAGGAATTTTTATATGGCAAGTATAAGTGTATTAGGAAGTATAAGTGATGATAAGCCTGCCGTTTCTCCTAAAATTCAGGAATTTTTTGACGATTTTAAGGTGCATAAAAATATGGTGCTTTCAAATATAAGCTCTAACCGAGTACATTCAAGAATGATGAGCATTATTTGCATTGATAAAAAATTTTATTTTCAAACCGATAAACGCTTTGCCAAATGCGAGGAACTGAAATTTAACCCAAATGTATCACTGTGCATTGATAATATATCAATAGAGGGCACCTGTAAAATGATAGGAAAGCCCTCGGACAAAAAGGAATTTTTGGAATTATATAAAATAAATTTTCCTAAAGCCTATGAGCTTTACAGTGATTTAAGTAGTGAGGTGCTTTACGAGGTAACTCCTGTTACGGTGAAAAAATTTATTTACGAAAACGAGCTTCCGTTTATTGAAACGCTGAATATAATAAGCGGTGAATACATAAAGCAAAAATGTGAAATATTATAAAATAAACCCCCGGCGGAATTTTACCGTCGGGGGTTGTGCTATATTGAATTACTCTTTTACAAGCTCTATTACTACGCTGTAATTTCCGTAAACCCAGCAGGTATCGTTAGAATCAATAACCGCTGACGCAGAATATTTATTATCCTGGGTCTGCTTGCTTATATCGCAGTGGAGCTTAACATTGCCCGATGTTATCTTTTCCACATCGGCAGAGGGACCTATTGCCGTTACGGCGTCGGCACTGACAGAAGCTACAACAGCCTTGTATCCCTTGGGAATACCGTCTATTACAACGTTTGACTTTGAAATGCTGACGCTTTTACTGTCGCAGACATCATTGTTAACGGACACCTTGACATTGACTACATCAAGGTCCTTTTCAAGAACTGTAATACCGTTAAGATTGTTAAGGTTAAAGTTGAAGTTGGCACCCTCAAGAGGAATGTCGCCGAAATCTATTGTGCCAAGCTGAGCCTTGTCAATGTTGGCGGAATCAAGTATTCCTGCCTCAATGGCGTTTTTGGAATAGGTGATTTTTACTGCGTCGGAGGGCAGCTTCTTCGGCATATTTTCAAAATTAAACGTGGTGCTTAAGGTGGTCCTTTTCAGCACCGGTACGGTAACGCTGATGGTTTTTATAATATCCTTTTTATCGGTCTTTGATGTTACGGTAAGATAATTTGACTGTAAATCACCTGTACTGCTGAAGCTGATTTCACTGTCGGTGGTGTAAGGCTCCGTCAAAGCCTCGTCGCTGTCATAATAAACGCTGACATTAGCGCTTTGTATTCTGTCAACATAGGTTTTAGGACCTGTAACAACTACCTGTCTTTCCGAGAATACCGGGGTGCCCAATGCGTATCCGTCGGCAACATTCAGCGAAGCACTTAAATCCTCGTTTTGCAGTTGTATATCAAAGGTCTTTGATTCGCTGACGTCAAAATAACATTCAATGGACTGGGGATAATATGAGCTTACGCTGAAATTATCCGATTTTGAATTAACCATAATGGGTATAGTGTGCTCGCCTGTTTTGTTGACGTTGGAGGTGTCAAATTTTACAGTTAAATCGTTTTCGTCAACCTGACCTACAACATACTTGTTACCGCTTACGGTTACGCTTAATTCAATAGCGTCCTGAAGCGAGTAATACTGCATACCCAGTGACTGAGAAACCTCGTCTCCCAATTTAATCGGCAAATCAATTTTTATGGTTTTGCTTTCTGTTGTACCGCTGCTGATTGATGCACCTATCCATACGATTACCGCAAGAATAAGTGATACAACCATTAGGTATTTATCGTTATAAATAAGTGTGTTAAATGAAAATTTCTTTTTGTTTTTGTTGTTTTTGTTTTGTTCCTTCATTACTTCTTCAGCCTCCTTACAAGCTTATTTAAAATCTTGTCGCCGGAGGATGAGTCCGTAGGAATAAAGCTTTCCGTCAGAATGTCACGCATATCTCCGCTTGAAATGTTGCGCCTGAGATTGCCGTTAATCGCAACGCTGATTTCACCGGTTTCCTCGCTTACTACAAAAACTATTGCGTCACTTTGCTGTGACAGACCGATGGCGGCTCTGTGGCGTGTGCCCAAAGCAGATGAAATATCGGTGTCCTTAGTCAGCGGAAGTATGCATCCTGCTGCATAAACTCTGCCGTCACGGATAATCATTGCACCGTCGTGCAAGGGTGCCTTCGGATAAAAAATATTTTCAATAAGCTCTTTCGTGGCTTTTGCGTTTATTTCCGTGCCGGTGGATATAATATCGCCAAGCAGTGACTCGTTTTCAAAAACAATAAGTGCGCCTACGTTGTCGTCGGACATATCAACGCATGCCTTGCAGGCGGCGTCAATGGAGGACTGAACCTGCGCAATTTCCACGGCAACGCCCGAGTGAAGAATTGCCTTAAAGCTGTTTCTGGCGGCACCTTTGCCCATTTGCTCAAGAATATTTCTGATTTCCGGTCCGAACAGTATTACCACAATCAGCAAGATGTTTGCAAATATTGCCTTGAGAATGTAGCTTGACGCACCCATTCCCAAAAAGTTTACAACCGCATAAATCAGCACCAAAAGAAGTATTCCTTTAATAAGCTGCCAAGCTCTTGTTTCACGAATAATTCTTATTACAATGAAAAGAAGTACGGCAACCACCAATATATCTACTACGTCAATTACTCCGAAGGTTCCGAACAATCCTTTAACCTGACTGAAAAAGGTGGTAATGGAATTTTCAAGATTAGTGAAATATTTCATTTTTAATTCAATAGGCATTTTTTCTGCATCCTAACATAAAACTTTATATACGTATTTATTTTAACATATATATGAAAATAAATAAAGGATTAAAATAAGAAATTTAATAATTATTTATAACATTTATAACCTTTGCACAGTCGCTTTGTGTGTTAAAGTGACCTATGCTCAGCCTTACCGCACCTGTGTCAATAGTGCCGAAATGCTTGTGAGCAAGAGGTGAGCAGTGATATCCCGCACGGCAGGATATACCGTGCTTGGCAAGATATGACGCAGTTTTTTCGCTGGGTACGTCCTCTAAATTGAAAGCGAGTATCGGCATTGAGCGGTTAAAGGCAGGGTATGGGGTGTACAAAATTACCCTGTTGTTTTCGCCGAGCTTTTTATATAAGCACTGTGTAAGCGCAAGCTCGTGAGCGTATATTTTTTTCATTCCCGTGTGGTTTATAAAATCAATTCCTGCGCCGATAGATATTATTCCCGGATTGTTCAGCGTGCCTGCCTCAAATCTGTCGGGAGTAAAATCAGGCGACTGTAATGACAGAGAGCTGCTTCCTGTTCCGCCCTCAATAATTGTGTCAAGTCGGGTACCCTCGGACAGAGCCATAAATCCCGACCCCATAATGCCCATAAGGGATTTGTGACCGGGACAGCAAAGAATGTCAATGTTGTCCCTTTTCATATTTATATCTGCCGACCCTGCGCCCTGTGCGCCGTCAACTATAAACCTTAAAGAATGCTTTTTGGCAAGCTTTCCCAGCCTTTCAATAGGAAATACTACACCGAAAACATTACTTGAATGCATACAAATTATTAAAGAAGTGTTACTTTTTATAAGCTTTTCAAAGTTGTTTACCGTTTCGTCATCGTCATAAGAAAAGGCGGCGGTGTCATACTCTGCGATGCCGTCGTCCTGCAGCTTTTGAACAACACGGCTTACGCTGTTGTGCTCAAGGGAGGATATTATAATGTGGTCTCCTTTTTTTACGCTTCCTTTTATTGCCATATTTAATGCGTAGGTGCAGTTGCAGGTAAAAATTATATTATCGGGTGTGGTTGAGAACATATTTGCTGTTTTTTCTCTTACCGAAAAAATTTTTTCCGCAGCCTTTAGGCTTTCTCTGTAACCGCCTCGTCCGCTGTTGAATGAATATTGGGATACCGCTTCGTTTACGGCGTTTAAAACCGAACGTGGCTTCGGATAAGTTGTTGCGCCGTTGTCAAAATATATCATAAAACCTCAACCCCCAAAATTCCCAGGCCTGAATTTTGAATTATTCTCAAAACCTGTTCATCGTCGGATGTAACACGTACAACATAACCGCATCCGTCTGAGGGCTGAGGATTTTCAATCCTTTTTAAGATAGGCTTGTATCCCTTTGCCTGTAAAAGCCGTTTTGCTCTCTGGGCATTGGTAACAGAACCCATCTTAATTTCAAAAGTCATTAAAAATCACCTCACTTTTTGTCATATTCCATAATATGCAAAAGTAAGATGATAAGTTAGAAATATAATTTTAAAGCACTTGCTTTGCCAGTGCCTTTATCTGTTCACTGCTTGCCAGTGTGTCACTGAAGGCAGTAGCGTTGGCACATATTGACGCAAGCTTTAATGCAAATCTGTAATTCTGCTTTTTTATATATCCTGCTATAAATCCGGCAACGGCACTGTCACCGCATCCGGTGGTATTTTTAACCCTGCCGTCTATTACAGGCTCGCTGTTTACGTCGCCTGTTTCATCAATTAAAATCATACCCTTTTTACCCATACTTACCAATACGTTTTGTGCACCGTATTTCTGTAACGCTTTGGCGGCGGCGGTAATATCTCTTGTGCTTTTCAGCTCATTTTCCGAAATCTCCTGTAATTCAAAATTGTTCGGCTTAATAAGAAAAGGCTTGTACTTTAAGATGCTTTTCAGCGGTGTGCCCGAAGTATCTGCAACTATTTTAATGCTTTTGTCGGGCAGATTTTCAATAATACGCTCATAAGCACTGTCGCCCATGGATTTAGGAATACTGCCGGACAGTACAAGATAATCCTCACCTTTGATTTTTGAAAGCTTTTTCAGCAGCTCCTGTTCGTTTCTCAGCGTTACGGCGGGACCCTCGGCGTTGACGGTCAAATCCGTTGCGCCGGTAATTTTTACGTTTATCCTTGTGTCACCCTCAATTTCAATAAAATCAGTTTTTATGCTCTGCTTTGTAAGCATTTCATTGATTTTATTACCGCTGAAACCGCCTGTAAATCCCAATGCGGTGTTGTCTATGCCCAGCCGTGAAAGTATTACGGACACGTTTATGCCCTTGCCTCCAAAGCTGATTTTTGACTTGACGGCTGTCTGTACATCCTCTTTAATTTCGTCAATTTTAAGCAGATAATCCAGTGCCGGATTAAGCGTTACGGTATATACCATATTTATCACCTTTAGTATTATTTACTGATTTTACTAAAACAGTAAAAAATTTTTTGCTTTTGTTACTGTTTTGTTATTGACTAAATATACAATATTTTATATAATAAAGACCTAGAAGGAGCGTGCTTTATGACTATTCTAGTAAAAAATGCTCTCGTCTGGGCGGGAGATTGTTTTAAAAAATCAGATGTCTTGATTAAAGATTCTTTAATTGATACCGTCGGCACCTCCATTTCAGAAAATGGAGTAAATCGTGTTTTTAACGCACAGGATAAGTATTTTTTAATACCGGGTTTCGTTGATGTTCATACTCATCTTCGTGAGCCCGGTTTTTCTTATAAAGAAACGGTAAAAAGCGGTACTGCCGCCGGTGCTAAAGCCGGTTATACCGCTCTTTGTACTATGCCTAATCTTAACCCTGTGCCGGACTGTGAAGAAAATTTAAAGGTGCAGACCGATATTATTGACAAAGATGCGGTGATTAAGGTTTATCCCTTTGCCTCTATTACAATGGGACGTCAGGGCAGGGGAGAGCTTGTTGATTTTGAATCCCTTAAAGATAAGGTAATAGGATTCAGCGACGACGGAACAGGTGTGCAGGAGGAGGAAACCATGCTTGCCGCTATGGAGAAATGC
>JBJEPO010000155.1:0-43052 GCA_051881275.1 Eubacterium sp.
TTCAATAAAAAATATTGTTAATATGATGATAGCAATTATTGGAAAAAAGTCAACAATTTTGGACAAATGCAGAAGAATCGGGAATAAATGCAGAAAAACACGATGTTTTTAAATATTTATTTCATAATTCATTAACACGTTTTGAACACTTTTTTGTCTTAAAAAATACTTTTTCCATAATAAAAGCACCGAACAGTTGATTAACTGCTCGGTGCTTTTCAATCAATCGGTTACAAACACCTAAAACTATTTTGGTATTAATAATTTTCCTCGTGGATTTCAAAGAAGCTTTTTGGATAAGCGCAGACGGGGCAGATTTCGGGAGCTTTTGTGCCCACAACGATATGACCGCAGTTACGGCACTCCCACATTTTAACCTGGCTTTTTTCAAAAACCTCGGCAGCTTCAACATTTTTAAGCAAAGCACGGTAACGCTCCTCATGATGCTTTTCAATCTCGCCCACCATACGGAATTTTGCGGCTAATTCGGGGAAGCCTTCCTCCTCAGCGGTTTTAGCGAAGCCGTCGTACATATCCGTCCACTCGTAATTTTCTCCGTCAGCGGCGGCGGCAAGGTTTTCAGCAGTATTGCCGATTCCGTTAAGCTCCTTAAACCACATTTTTGCGTGCTCACGCTCATTTTCGGCAGTTTTCAAAAACAGGGCGGCAATCTGCTCGTATCCCTCTTCCTTTGCAATAGCGGCAAAATATGTGTACTTATTTCTTGCTCCTGATTCTCCGTCAAATGCGGCGTGGAGATTTTTTTCTGTCTGTGTGCCGGCATATTTATTGGTATTTTCCTCGGTCACAAGCTCAAGTGAATCACCCTGAGCTTTACATCTTGGGCATACGGGAGTTTCGCCGTCCTTTACCTCAAAAACCTCTCCGCATAATTTGCATCTGTATTTTTTCATAGCTTTTTCCTCCGTTTTTTTATTGTAATTATCAGTGTGAATATTTGACTCGCCTGCATAGCGTATATCCGTATATTCTGCAATTTCCTTGCTGGTTGTAACAAGATTGTCAACAGTCAGGCCGTGAACAGAATTATGGCTTGTAATTCTCGCAAAGGTTTTAAGCTCCTTTAGTGAAACATTTAAAAAGTTTGCGACACGCTGTGCCGAAGCGTCAATTTTAAGCCTTTTTCTAAGCTCAGGGTCCTGAGTTGCAACGCCTACGGGACAATTTCCGCTGCCGCAAATTCTGTACTGCTGACAGGCGGCGGCAATCAGTCCTGCGCTTGCAATGGCAACTGCGTCTGCACCCATTGCCAAAGCCTTGGCAAAATCTGCGGACACACGAAGTCCTCCTGTGATTACAAGGGAAATATCCGAGCCTACACTGTCAAGATATTTTCTTGCACGGTGCAGAGCGTACAGGGTGGGAACGGTAGTTGCCTCCCTAAGCATAAGGGGACTTGAGCCTGTGGCTCCGCCTCTGCCGTCTATTGTAACAAAATCCGCTCCTGCATAAACGCAGTAAGCCAAATCATCCTCAATATTTCCTGCCGCAATTTTTATGCCGATAGGACGTCCCTGTGAACGTGTGCGAAGCATATCAACCATATCACGCAGGTCTTCCTTTGAGTTAAGCTCCGGGAATTTGCTGGGACTTTGGATATCCTCTCCCGGCTTTTTTCCTCGTATTCGGGCAATTTCCTCGGTAACCTTTTCACCGGGCAGGTGTCCGCCTATTCCCGGCTTGGTTCCCTGCCCTATCTTGATTTCAATAGCGTCGGAGGTTCTCAGATTTTCGTCTGTTACACTGTATTTATTAGGTATATACTCAAATATATACTTATAAGCCGCCTCTTTTTCCTCCGGTAAAATTCCTCCCTCACCGCTGCACATTGCGGTTTTAGCCATAGCGGAGCCTTTAGCCAAAGCAATTTTAACCTCTTTTGAAAGAGCACCAAAGGACATATGAGAAATATAAACGGGACTGTTAAGCACCATAGGCTTTTGGGCGTGCTTACCGATAATGGTTACAGTATCCACCGGGTCGTCATCTGCCAAAGGAGGCGGATTAAGCTGAGAGCCGAGAATCAGCACATCGTCCCAATCGGGCATAGGCATTTTTGTGCCCATTGCTTCGCCGACGGACTTGCCGGTTACTGCCATTTCGTGAATTTGCGCCATATAGCGTGCACTCTCGTCATAACGTGCTGTGGCACTGTCATACGCCAAATTACCCGAAAAGCTTTTCGGCTGATTGTTAACGTCATTATCCTCTACAAGAACGAATTTTGACGCAGGCTGTTTACACACAGGACAGCAATCAAGCTGGCTGAAAGGTCTGCCCTCTTTTTCCTCGTCATAAATTGCTCCGCAGACGGAACATTTATAAACTGCCATAAATCACACTTCTTTCTTTAATTATCTTATTCTTAAAAACGCCGAACAGTTGATTAACTGTTCGGCGCTCTTCAATCAAACGGTTTACAAACACCTAAAACATATTATTTAAAAGGATGTATTCTCGTCAAATTTGTACCAATCGTTATTATCGTACATATCCGATGAATCAACGTTATTAGGCGCTGAGTCAAATTCGCTTTCGGAAATGAAGTAAACATTACCTGACTGGGCAATATGAAGATCCATACTTCTCCAATTTGTAAATCTGTGGAGTGACAGGTAATATGTATTCATTTCAATAGTGTTACCGAGAACACTTCCCCAAACTTCCTCATACCAGCCGCCGAAATCAATATTTCCTTTTGGTGCATAGAACAGTGCGCCTATCTTACCGTACAAAGCGGTGTAATTTATGTCGCCCTTGAATGATGCAATGGAGTTTGGAAGCTCTCTTGCGTTGGTATCGGCATTCTGGGTTTCTGTATATACATCGTAAAGATTAACGTCGCCCTCGTTGGCAATAAGATATGTCATCTTCATATCAACGGTTGTGGAGATATTAATATCATTATTAGCATAAACAACAACCGGGAATGAGGTTTGCTTGCCTGTATCCTCGTGATACGTTGCATCACCGGCAGAATAGAATCCTGCCAACGGGTCCTTGCCTGTTATGGACGCCCATGAAAGATTCAAACTCGGAGCGGTACATGAGAAATCGTGGCCCATATAAATCAGTGCGTTTTTATCAAATATACACTGTCCGCTGACATAGTTGTCGTACGTTCCGATAAGGGATGCGTTTTTGTTCATACGCAGTTCGCCGAAGGTATAAACGCTTCCGTTCTTCGGAGAGAAGGTATCCTCAATTTCAAACTTAATCCTGTCAATAAAGTCTTTAGCTCTTTCAAGGAAGGTTGAATCCTCGGTAATACTGCTCTGGTAATCCTGATGAACATAGGTTGAGTTTCCGAACATTTCGGGAACTACCCACAAATCTGCATTGTGGTGGAGGTTAAGCTTTTGAGGAACATATACATATCTGCCTACTGTAACCTCGGTATATGCATATTCTGTCAAATAACCGTTATAGGAAACCAGGGAGCCCTTGATATAGCAAACACTGCCGTGGGCGCCGTCGGAGGCGTCGCTTGCAAGCTGTGCGGCAATATCCGACGCTTTTTGGGAGGTATCCTCAATATCATTAGGATCATCCTCACCGAAATCATCGCACACACAGTCACTGCAGGTACATATTTCGTCCTCGGGACGCGGAGTGCCGTCTGCGTATGTTTTGCTATGGCATCCCGGATTACCGGTACAGTTTTCACAGCAGTTACAGTAAATATACGTATCGCCCTCCGAGCTGCTGTTAAGGCTCTTACCTATTTCAATGTATCCGTTGCCTATATAGTCGCCGAAAATATAATTTCGGGTGTTATCACGGATTTTTGACGTATCACGGACAAACATATTTCCGTTTACACAAAGGCTTGAATAAATATTTTCATCCAGTGCCATATAAATAAACATTGTATATTTGTCGCCGTAGATAAGCTTCTTCATGGTTTCGCCGGTTGTTCCGCTGACAATATCATTTATAATACTCTCAAGAACATTGCCGTTTTTATCCCAAAGCTTTTTCAAGCCTGCTACAACAATGGATACATTTTGCTTCATATATACCTGGCAGTTTGCATACATTGAACCGCCCACAAATATATTTGCGTTGGAATAGATATCCAAGTCACGGGAGTCGTTACCGTTGGTGGAGTCGCCCGATGCGGTACCCATTGTATTTGCAAGAAGATTTCCACCAACGTAGGTATAATTTGTCTGGAAGAAATCGTCATCACGGAATTCCTCGCCGATATTGATTTTCATTGCACGCTTTGAGGTTAAATCGCCGTCGCACATAAATATCGTATTGTTCATAAGCGCAGTAACGCTGGAGCTGAAGCAACGTCCGCCGATGAAGGTATTGGTTTCATTCTGAAGAATGATTGATGAAATATTATATGCCAGTCCTTTATTAGAATATACGTTAAAATCTCCGCGAATATACGCAGTACCCCAGTTTTGGAAGGTACCGCCAACCTTTAAGTCGTCGGTTTCATTCTCTACGGTTCCAAGAGTAATTCCCTGGTCTCCGCCGGCGTAGAAAATAGCATTTCTGTTATATCCGTCGGTGGTATTGTTAACGAAGCCGTTAACGATTGAGTATGAACCCTTCTTTGTAATGTAGGTTGAATTTTCAAATACCTCAATATGATTAAGCTCGTAATGCTCATCAGCATATCCGGTTCCCTTAGCGGCATAGAACACACCACCGTTGAGAATAGCCATACCGTACTTGAAATATCCGTCACTGGTGGATTCGGCATTATAGTGGTTATATATTGCCGAATATGTTTCAACATTTCCTGCACAGTGGAACTGGGAATTATCAAAATTCTCAAGGCTGATGTGGGGAGCATATCTGGGCCAGTTGTTGCTGGCTTCGGTTCTGGTAGGACGGGTGCCGAATACCATACCGTAAATGAAGTAACCTCTGATTTTCATTGAAGCGTTACTGTATATTCTTCCGAAGTTCATTACATAGCCTACGAAAGTAATATCCTGCTTACCGCCGATATACAATACTGCGTCGGTTGCATCAGAGTTACCGTTTTTAATTGAATAACCTGTACGCAGCTTTTCAAAATCATTCTTTTCACTTTCGGACACATTTCTGTCGGTACAGTAATCACATTCACGGGATTCAAAATTACCTTTAATATAAAGATATCCGAAGTTATAAATTGTAGAACCAACACTGCAGTCCTCACAGCTTACGCCTGCGCCCTTTTCAATTTTAAAGCCGTTGGCGTCGCAGGTTCTCACGTTACCGGCAATATAGGTACTTCCGCTGGCAACATAGAAAGCGGTGTTCCTGTTACCGACCTTAGTACCGCCGGTATAGCCGTTAACAATAAGATTATTTTCAATATAAACATCGCCGTTGCCCTGATACCATCCGGTGTAGGTTAAAGTACCTGTTGAGGTTGCTCCTAAATATGTTTCGGAATTTGAGCTTTCCATCATTACATCTGCACCGTCAGAATACAATTTTGCGGCGGAATAATCAAATTCACCTACAAAATACATCTTACCGTTATTCTTGAAACGGCAGTCAACAACAGTCATTTTTCCTCCGCAGTACAGCATACCGCCTTCCTGTACATAAGCGTACGTGCTTACAGTAATATTACCGTCTGTGGCAAAATATCCGTAGGGACCGATATCAATTCTGTATAAATTGTAGGTCATATCCGGCAGATAGCATTTACCGTTGGCTGTAAGGTACAGATAACTGTTATATGTTGAATACTTTCCTCCGTACAGAAAACTTACGTGGTCTGCAGACGAGGTTTCAATATTGATAAATCCCTGTGCAGAGGCGTAACTATTAGAGCTTATACCGCTTGCCGAATATGTAATATTCAAAGCATCTGTGGCATAAACACGTGCACCGCCTGTTATATTAATGCCCTTGGCATAAAGCTTTTTACATACTGCTGTATTGCCGGAGCTAACTGTTACAACGGCATTGTTGCAGGACAGATTGCCCTTTACATAGGTTGTATCCGTATAAGTTCCCGTAAATGTTGCGGCACTGCCGTAGAAGGTAAAGTCGCCGGCAACATAAAAGGTACCGGAGGATAAAATCTGTTTATCGGCAACCTGCATTTGTGTATATACATACATCTTTCCTTTATTTACAAGGGAATATGTACTGCTTGTTCCGCTGGGAATATAAATTGTACGAAGTGAAGGTGTAAGAGCGTAATAGCCGTCAAGATATACCTGTGTATTAGGCTGGTCGTTACAAAATTCTACAATGTTACTGGACATAACCTGCGAAAGCGTGCCGTAAACACTGAGAACAGAGCCGCTTCCTACATCAGGTCTAAACCAAATATGCCTGTTTGAACCGTTGGTAAGCAGTGCACCGCCGATATATACCTTACCGTCATTATAAAAATCAAGCACATTGCTTCCGTAGCTGTTAGCACCGCTCAGGTCACCCATACAGTAAATTTCACCATATTCCAGATATATTTCGCCCACAGCACTTAAATTGCCGGAAACGAATAATCTGCCCTTATGAGAGAAGGACCTGTTACTGCTTTGACCGTTAAGGTTGAAGTCGCCGTTACATACCATTACCGCATCTTTTTCAAGCACATAAGCAGTTGAGGCAGTAAATCCGCTGCCTGAGGTTGTACCGGTAATAACCGTGGTGCCGTTTAATCTGACATTGGCATTTTGAACTACAAGATTATTTGTAATTATTGTTGAGTTGGCAACTGTACCGGAACCGCCGTTTTTGTCCGACCATCCTTCAATGGTAATGGTACCGGTGCAGACAACCTTTGCACCGCTTTCCAGCCATAAGCCGTTGGTATTTATGTCGCCGTTAACATATAGTATTGAATTTTCTCTTACCTGAATAACGTTTTTAGAGCTTACATTACCTTCAACATAAAGAGTTGAGTTGGCATTAATATCAAGATTTCGGTAGCTTACAATGATTGAACCTGAGTTTTTAATTTCAATTTTACCGATATGCACTCTCTTTATGCCGGAGCTCAAGGTTTTGGAGGATGTTTGGGAAATATCGCTTTCCTGCCAGCCGTCTTTTGACCAGTCGGTATTGGAGCTAAGGGTAACCGTGCTTGCCGTGCCGTCATTCCATGGTGCACTTTCGGTGGTGGTAATAGTAAGACTGTTCTTATTTATGGTTGGCATATAGGTTGAAATATTCTGCTTTGCCATTTCCATAAGAGGATTATATTCTTCCTTGGCAACATTACTCTCTATAACACCGCCGTCAATAATACCTCCGCGCAGGAACACATCTCTTACCGCCGGCAGTGAGTCGGCAATAGGAGTAGTCACATCGGAATACTCAACCTTCTCATAAGCGTTGGTATATTTATCCTTCAGCTGAGTTTTCTTTGCACTTACAGCATCAGTTGCATAAGCGTGGCTGTCAGTGGTTTTAACAGTGCTCTCATAGAACTTGCTAATTTCCTCTGCACCGTGTCTTACATTACCGAACTTTGAATTTCCGCTTTCAAATTCATCAATGAAATCATTTGAATTCTTCAGCGTTCCGTCGGAATTATATAAATTAAATCCCTTATACGATTTCTTGGAAAGAGTAATCGTATTATTGTTTACGGATGTATACTGAGTGGTTGAATTTGTAAGGTTTACGGGAGAAGCATCATAAGAGGATTTATATTTGCTGAACAGGGTTGACGTTGCTTTTTTTGCATCAAATTCAGCATTGTTGCCGTTATATGTGGATATTTTGCTGAAATCACTCTTTGAATTCTGAATTGCCTGTTTAATATTCTTGGCGGCACCTGTTTCGTCCTCGCCCATTTCATACTTTTTAGTAGTGGCATTGCTGACAGACTGATTAATCTGGCGTACAAAATACGGCTTCATATTAGGTACGGAAATATATTCACTCTGCTCAAGGAATGTCCTTGCCACTGCAAATTTTGCACCTGTATTTGTTGCAGTGTCCATACTTGACGACGAAATATTTGACAGGTCACGGTTTGCAGTCGTACCTGATACATTAATGGCCGCCGTGCTTGTAACCTTACCGTCATCATCCGTTTTCCTAAAGGTAATGTCGTAATCAATGCCGGACTGCTTATCAGCCACATTGGCATATTTCAAAATAGTGTTTTCGCTGTCCGAATACATAGGGTCGGTTTTTCCGCCAAGCTCATCAATCAGGGCGTCAAGTCCTTCGTTTCTGAAATCGGCAAGATACTTTTCCGCTCTGCCCTGAGAAACGTCGTAAACAACCATTGACTGACCCTTGAGAGCAAATTTATTCTCGGACACATACTCAAGATTTTCATATTGATTTGCTATGGCCTGCTTTTGTGATGAGGTCATAGTGTTCTGTGTATCAAGATATATCTGAGCCTGTGCCAAATATGCTTCCTGTAGCTTTTGGGTGGTGCTTATTTGTGAAAAATCTATTTTATTGATTATATTAAGAGCCGCCTGGGTCTGTTCAAGATACTGCTGATTTTGAACATAAACATGGGTTGAATCATCCATGTTGTTTTTAAGGGAATTGTTAAACATTATATCCGTTACGGCGGTATATGTTACCTGACCGTAATCGTCATAATCGTTGTCGTCTTTTCCTGCTTTATCGTATGCTTCGCCGTTGTCATTATCGGAATTATCGTCAAAGTCGTGATCCTTAACACGGCTGGCATTAAGAGCCTGTACGCCGATTGAAATATTGGAGTTAGAGTGTACATCTCCGTTGGTAACGATTTCGCTTAAATTGATATGTACAAGGTCGGTGTAATCCGGTGTTCCGCCGAAAATACCGATAATAGGCTGTACTATTCCTGAGTTCACGGCATTGATAAACTGCTCAAAAATAGACACAACGCCGTTTACTGTTGAGCCTGTTCTGCCGTCCATCCTCAAGGCAGGATTAGCCGCCTGTCCCGTTGCCGAGCCTGCAAAAACAGTATATTTAAGAGCGTCGGGCATATCAACATAATTAGCCTGACAACGAACGCATGCGGTCTTTGTAAGAGTAAAGTCATTAATTCCGGCAACAGAGGCAAAAAATGATTTATCCTTAACGGTAACCGTAATCTTGTAAAAGCCTGAGGTTATATAATCGTCGCCGTTTTCCTGAGTCGCTTCTTCGGTAAGGACACCCTTTGACTGTATGTCAACAGTCATTCTGTCCTTATAATCATCATAATAATCATATCCGTTTTTAGCCAGATACTTATATGCGACGCTGTATAAATCATCTTCGTCGGCGCCTAAAGAGCCGGCAACAGCGCTTGCCGCCGAGTCAACGGCATTTTGAAGCTTTGCGCCATAATAGTAATGCATACCTATATCAAATGAGAGGGCTAAAAAGGTTATCATAAGAGTCATCATAAACGCTGTCATAACCGCAATAGCGCCGTGTTCGGACTTTGACCTTTTCGTCTTGTGATTTTTCAAGGCATACACCTTCCTTCAACAATACCGAAGCTTATTCTTCGGCTTTTTTGCTTAAATCTTCTGCTTTTGAGTGAGCAAGTGAAAATTCTGTCTGCAGGCGGTAGATAAGGTCCTCCGCCTTGTCAATAGTGCTTTCGTAAATCTTAATAATTTCGGAAAAGTTTTTGTCATCGGTATCCATATCCGATTCAACCTGTTCCATTAAATCATTAATCTTTTTCCTGTTTTTGTCTGTTTTTTTGGAAAGATGCGCTACATCACGCTGTAAATCTCTGTTTTGGTTTGTTAAATTCCTATTTTCATCCTGCAAAAGACGGTTTTGAGTAAGCACCTTTTCAAGACGTTCCTGAAGAGCCTTAACCTCCTCGGTATTGTCCGCCTCAACAACCGTTTTTTTGTTTGCCTGTATTCTGAGCTTATCACATTCCTGCCTTAGCTCCTCTGCAAGATTTGTGGATTTTTTTAGGCTTATCTGGGTTTGCTCCAGCTCCAGCTCCAGCATTTCCTTTTCATTTTTCAAATCCGAAATTCTTTCGTTTGAAAACTCTGCCGAGCTTCTGTTTGATTTTATAAGCTTTTCAATATATTCGTCAACCTGCTTAGTATCATAGCCTCTTAAAACCTTGTCAAAGCTGTAATCTCTCGCAGAATCGCCTAAAATATTATTTCTGTTAATTGCGGTGTTGTCCATTAGATAATTCCCCCGGAAAGTTTATTTATTTGACAGAAAATTTATTTTATCGCCGGCTGCTATGCCAATTTCTTTTGCAACGCCGGCATTAAGTTCCAAAACCTTATAGGCGCCTTTAACCCTTTTTCTTATTTTATTAGGTTCAACCGCCTCGTCTATATATACAATAGTATTATCCTTTGAAATATACACTGTGTCAATAGCAAAACGCATAAAAAACGTGTGAATTTCGTTACAGGGCGTCAAAAGCAAACCGTGGTCCAAGGGAATACTTTTTCTATACATCAAGCCCATAAATCTGCGAAAAAAGTTATTGGCATTTTCAATATTAGGGCAAATAATTTTGCCGTCCTTTTCTAAGCTGAGATATTTCATAATTTATGAGTTAGTAAACGTTTCCATCATATTAAATACTACGGGACCTAAAATTACTACCAGCAATGCAGGAAGTACAAATATAACTGTGGGAAGTGTCATTTTTGTAGGCACCTTCGCCGCAACTGTTTTAATTTCTTCCCTCTTGTCAAGACGAAGCTGCTCCGCCTGAGCGTTGAGCACGTTTGTAATGGGAATACCTAACTGATTTGCCTGAATTACGGCAGACGCAAAGGTTTTGATTTCTGCAACGTCGGTGGCGTCCGCCATATCCTTTAAGGCGTCATTTCTGTTTTTACCCAACTGAATTTGTCTGAAAACAGTCATCAACTCGTCAATAAAAGGACCTTCCATATAATCCGAAATTTTAACAAGAGTAGCGTCAAAGCTAAGTCCGGCATCCATACATACGCACATTAGGTCTATTGCGTCGGCAACCTGTGCCTTAATTGCATTCTGGTGCTTTTTAACACGCTGATTCAGGAACAAATCGGGGCCTACCATAGCAATAATTACACCGATTAAGGTGATAATAAATGCATTCATACCCATTACGCTGTACAAAATGAGTCCTATACCTACCGAAATTACGGAGAATATCGCCAAAAAAGCAGTTTTGAAGAAGCGGAAATTGGCGGCGGTAATATGTAATCCTGCTTTACGTAGCTTTGCCGCAATCTGCTTTTCCTGCTTAATCTGCTTAGCGTTTGAGGAGGCATTTTCCTGTCTTGACTTATTAAATTTATCAACAACCGGCTTGATTATACGGTCATAGAAGGAGGTGTCAACATTTTTGTATTCAGCCTTAACCGTTTCTTTGCCGATAGCCTTTTTTCTTCTGAGATTATTATCCTCTTCCTGTCCTTTTTTGCTGAGTATTACAACAACCAGCGCCAAAGCAAAAAGCGAATATGAAATTACTAAAAATTCTAACATAGCTAACCTCTACATCTTTACGGTTGTAATCTTCTTGATTGATACGAAGGCAAGAACTTCCAATATAATGCCTACCAAAAGAACCAATCGCCCTCTTGTTTCCGTCAGAAGCATACCGTAAATATCGTTGTTCATCAAAATAAATACGGGCGTCAGCGCAATAGGAATTGCACCTACCATAATACCTGACATTTTACCTGATGCAGTAGATGATTTTAATTCCTTCTGCATTTTTTCACGTTCTCTGATTGTGTTTGCAATGTTATTCAAAATCTGTGACAGATTACCGCCGGTTTGGCGTTGAACGAGCACTGCGGAAATCATAAAGTTAAGCTGCTTACTGTTAATTCTCTTGCCCAGATTTCTCATAGCCTCGTCCATTGAATAACCCATATTTACTTCCTGAAGGGTTACGCTGAACTCATAGCCTATCGGGTCGTCCATATCCTTTGCAATGGTTTCCATAGCCTGATTAAAGCTAAGACCTGATTTCAAACAGCTGCAGGCAATCATAAGTGCGTCACTGAGCTGTGAATCAAATTTTTTAACTCTTTGCTTTTGCTTGATTTTTACTGCCATTAAGGGTGCGGCAACACCTGCGATTACAAGCACAAGAGAAATAGTTAAATCACTGGTGAACATTGCGCACAGTGCACCGGGAAGAACGGCAACCAAAATCCAGATAATAGCATATTCCTCCGGACGCATTTTGATGTCCGCCGACTTCAGCTCATCGTACAGTATAGAGCCGATTTTTTCACTAAGCTTATTTCTCTGTTGTTTTTTACGCTTTTGATCTCTTGTTTTTTTACTTTCACTTTTTACAAGGGCTAATTCGCCAAATTCACCCTCTTTTTTCTTGAGCTCGTCAAGACGCTTTTCAGCGGCAATTTTATTTGACATCGCAAGAGAAGCAATAATATATGCAAGTGCAAATACCAAAAACGCAAAAGCAAATGATATGAATAAAATACTAATTGTTGAACCACTCATTGCTTATCATAACTCCGTTCTCTCTGATTTTTTCCAAACACTGGGGAACAATTCCCGTGGCTTTAAACTTGCCCTTAAACTTACCGTTTGTGTCAAGCTCACCGTCAGTTTCGTAGGTGAATATTTCCTGCATACGTATAACGTCGCCCTCCATTCCGACTATTTCGGAAATAGAGGTAATCTTTCTTGAACCGTCTCTGAGACGGGCCTGCTGAACAATAAGGTTAATCGCCGAAGCAACCTGGTCTCTGATTGCCTTTGAGGGCAGCTCGGAGCCGGACATCATAACCATCGTCTCAATACGTGAAATAGAATCTCGCGGTGAATTGGCGTGGATTGTGGTAAGAGAACCGTCGTGACCTGTATTCATCGCCTGAAGCATATCTAAGGTTTCATCGGAACGAACCTCGCCAACGATAATTCTGTCGGGTCTCATACGAAGGGCGTTTACTACCAAATCACGGATACTGATTCTGCCGGTGCCCTCCATATTTGCAGGACGGCTTTCAAGAGTAAGTACGTGCTGCTGCTTTAACTGAACCTCCGCCGAGTCCTCAATGGTGATAATTCTTTCGTCCGCAGGGATATACGAGGAAAGTATATTAAGCAGTGTTGTTTTACCGGAGCCTGTACCACCGGAAACAACTATGTTGAGCTTACCTTTAACGGCAGCCTCAAGAAACTGCATCATCTTCGGCGAAGCGGAGCCCCAGTTAAGAAGATTTTCTTCGGTGATAGGAGTTTTACCGAATTTTCGTATAGTAAGAATCGGACCTACAAGTGAAACAGGAGGAATAATAACATTTACACGGGAGCCGTCGGGAAGACGGGCGTCAACCATTGGGCTTGCCTCGTCAATATGACGGCCTACCTTTGTTACTATTCGGTCAATAATCTGCATCAAATGAGCCGTATCTTTAAATCTTATATCGGTAAGTGAAAGCTTGCCTCGGCTTTCAACATATACCTGATAAGGTCCGTTAACCATAATTTCAGAATAAGCGTCGCTGTCAACCAAAATCTGAATAGGACCGTAGCCCATAATATCATCATACAGGTCCTCTGCCACCATTCCTCGTTCAACTCTGGGGATTGAATACTCGGGTCTTTCAACAAATTCCCTGATGATTTCCTTCATCTCTTCGTCATCATCAACGGTTCTGTTTTCCCTAATCTGCTGAGCAACAATCGCATTGTGGATTTGCTCCTTTACCTCGGCAAAGGGGTCCTCAACCGTAAACTTTGACTGTACGGGAGCGAAGGTCCTTTTCTCTGCTTTTTCAGCACTGCTCCTCTGGGTTTCTTCTTCTGTTGCAATTCTATCCAGTAATCCCATTACTTAATCTTCCTCTTAGACTTTTTATTCTTTTTGTTGTTTTGTACTGCTACTTCGCCTTCACGCTCCATAATTATCTTGTCTGCGAAAGCGCTAAGGTCTTTTGAAACAACACAACGGGGTTTATAAATAGTAACCGGATTACCGTTGTTAAGAGAAGCGTTAATGTTTTTGAAGTCCTCGGATATAACGGCGTAAGCCGGAATGCCCAAAAGATTTTCAAAATCGGAAATTTTAACGTTGTTCTTCTTTGCATTTTTGTTTATAACAAGCTTTGCTTTATCACTTTGATTAAGCTGCTGAAGAACATTCATACTTGTTTTCGCTCTTTTAAGAGAAAGAATGTTAATATCGTAAACAATGAAAATCTCGTCAGAGCTTTCAAGTGCAGTGATAACCGGGTCTGTAATTGCACAGCCGCAGTCAATAAGTATATATTCGTAATAGTTTCTCGCAACATCAAGAATTGATTTAACAGAAGCGGAGGTTACATATTCCGCAAGCTCGGGAGAAACGGGAGACGGCAGCAGTGATAAACCGGAGGAATGGTTTACACAGCAGCTCGTAAGGTTGTCGATAGAAACACCGCTGGAATCTCTTGAAAGGTCTGCGATAGATTCGCTGGGGTTTAAATCAAGTGCCATATCCGCATCGCCGAACTGCAAATCCAAATCAACAAGCAAGGTCTTTTTGCCCTGCATTGCAAGGGATACGCCTGTGCTGGTGCAAAGTGTGGTTTTGCCCACACCGCCTTTACCGCTGAAAAACGCATATACCTTTGAACGTGTTTTTCTCTCAACAATGGCGGAGGTGTTATACTTGCGTTCCTTTTCAACAAGCTTGATAATATTGTCGCAGAGGGTTTCGCCGCCTACGCTTATATCCATAACCTGACGAACGCCTGCCTGCGCCGCCATATTTACAATTTCAACAGTAACCTTGTCCGTTAAAATAATCGGTGTTGCACCGATTGAGGAAAGCTTAAGCTCCTCAATAAAATTCATAAATGATTCGTCAATATCACGGCTGTCCAGCAGGAACGCAACCACATCGGGAACGAAGCCTCTGATTCTTACACCGGCGCTTTTATCCACGTCGGCGTAGCCGATAATTGCACATTCATCTCTGACTATCTTGTTTTTTATTGCAACTTTATACTCAACATCATCTGAGCAAACAACTATATTTATTTTTTCCATTGAGCGTCTCCCCTTTATTCTTTAGCGTTGAGTATAAGCTTGTAGTTATAATTATTCTCGATTTCATACAGTTTAAGTGCCTGCTTTTCGGTAACTTCTACTGTCAAGGTGTTGTAAGAGGTAATCTTGGAGCCGTTTGTTGAAGCGTCGGCATTATCACTGTTACTTGAAACACGGATTATCTTAAGGTCTTTGTAGGCAACCTTTGTTTCGGTTTTATCGTTTTCGTCCTTGGTGTAGGTAATAACGTCAACCGTATCGCCTTCGCTTATGTAACCGTCAACGCCGTTTACAGTCTGTGCGTTGAAGGAATAAGCCACCTTGCCGTCGGCAAGCTTGTAGGAAAGTGAAACCTTGTCGCTGTCCTTTGATAAAAAGTGTTTGCTGTTTAACTGCTCGCCTGAGTAAATATCGGTGTCGCTGACTGTTCCGATTAACTCATTTGCCTTTGCATATTCAACATAGTTAGGAGCCAAATAATCCGTTACAACGTTTTTCTGTCCGAAATAGCCGGCGTCCTCAGCAAACATTTCCTCTGTGATTTCGGTGTTTGCCGGAATGTCCTGCAACGCTACCACCACGTTAACGGTGTCCTCATCCTTGAGAGTTGTTTTTTTATCAATTTCCGATGCGAACATATATGTTGCAAAACCTGCAATCAAGGCAAATACAACCGCAATAAGATAAACTCGTTTCATAATAATTAATACCTTTCAAATTTTAATTTTAAAGCTTTAAAATAATAATATTTACTATATATACAACTCGTATATATAGAAGCTATTACTCTGTACTGTCTTCATACTGCTGCTCAACCTTAAAGGTAGAACGGCTTGTCATATCAATTTCTTTTCCGCCGTGCATAATGCTTAAAACAGGCGTCAGCGCAGTCATTTTACCCTTAACGGTAACAATAACATCACCCTCGCACCTGTCGGCAGAGTCAAATTCCCTGTTTTTTTCGGCAAAAGTATCATCGTAAGTATAATCAATGGTTATCTCAACATCATGAATGCTTTTTGGCATAGTATTTTTTACAGTGTTGACAATATTCTGCTCCTGTGTTGAATACTCGCCTAACAGACCGCCTCCCAGGGTGTAAACCTTGTCGTCATCGGGCAGTCCTGTATCCGTCGCTATGGCGCACTCATCATACTCCACACACGCAATACGGGCAGCGTTTCTGGCAGAGTTTTCCATAGATATATAATTATAGAAATACCATCCGAAATCAATAATTGCAAACAGCAAAAAAAGGAAAATTGGCAGAACAAATGCAAATTCTACTGCCGACTGCCCTTTTTCACTCTTAATTTTTTTTCTGATTTTCACGGGAATATCACCCACTTAAATTTTTTTTATGAAAATGGGACGGGATAAACCCGTCCCCTTTCGTTAGTTTAGTGTGATATCAATTATTCTGCGTTTGATGCAATAATTGAAGATGCATTGTCAAGCTGCTCGCCAGCCTGATTTCTAATGATAATAGCAGCTGCGATAAGAACTACTGCAATAAGACCGATGATAAGAGCGTACTCTACCATACCCTGACCGTTTTCGTCTTTAATAAAAGCCATCATAATTTTTTCCTCCTAATTAAAATTTTGTTTTATGATTCTAAAATACATAATCGTTATGTATTTTGGCCCTAAATTAAGTTTCCGAAATTTGCATTCGCAATGGGAACACACATTGTAATGATAGTTCCGATAGAAAGGAACGGACCCATCGGAAGCATTGTTTTCATATCACCCTTTTTAGTGATTTTTAAAACAATATAAACAATACCTACCAACAATGACATAGTAACCATTGCCTGGGCAAAGCCCAAAATGTAAACACAAGCACCGATTACTGCGCAATATTTGATATCTCCGTTGCCAATCGGAATTTTCAGCAGACCGGGTATCCATGTTAGGAGGAGACCTACGCCTACTCCGATTATTACTCCCGGAATAATGTCCGCCGTTTTTTCGGAAATACAATAGTACAAAATGTACAATAACTCAGTTATTATCATTGTTAATAACAGCGGATTCGGTATCTTACGAACTACCATATCAACAACCATTATACTGAGCATAGGAAACAAAAGAACTAAATCTCTTATCATTAAGCCTGTTTCATCTAACGTAAGAGAGATAGCAATAGATGAAGCCAATGAAATAAGTACAACCGCAGCCACCGTTAAAGGCTTTTCAATTACTGCCGCTACGGACGGGTCGTCCGTTCTTGATAACGTCAGCTTCTTTGAAAGAGGGATTGTTAAAAATCCTGCTGCAATGCCATATAAAATTGAAATAACAAGTTTAATAATCAAAGTCTTTTCCATTTGTAATCCTAACGAAGTGTAAACAATGAATTAACTTTTTGTTTACAAGTTAAATTTATCACTTTTGCACAAAAAAATCAAGTATTTTTGTTTTTTTTGTGAAATCTGCTACATTTTGTATGTCACAATTTGTTCATATAGCAATAAAAAAAGCACCTATTTATAAACTAATTATAAACAGGTGCAATTGATTTCGTTATTTTTATAACGAATAATTTTTCGTATTATATGTATTTTTGTCAAACATAGACATTTTTTTATCAAAATCTTTTCGTATAGACTGCTCTTTTTTCTCGTTATAATATTTCAGCTTTTTACTGTCGGCACCGGCGTCATAATACATACGCTTACCGCTTTTTGATTTGGCAAAGGCAAACTGATGAATAATTCTGTCCTTCTTATACACATCGGTAAATTCAATTTCTCCGTCGGCGTCATAATAAAGAGCAAATTCCGCCATACCGCCGGCAAGTCCGGCACCGGATTTAAAATCCTTTGAAAGCACGGAGTTGAACACATCAAGAGCACTGACATCTGCCTTTTCTTTTTTGGCATAGGTAACGGAATACTCCTTAACGGAGGAAATATCCTGCGCCTTCATAAGCTCACAGCCTTCAGATGCGTATATTCCCTTTTCCTCCAAAGCCGAAAGCCATCCCAGCCAGCCGTAATCGGCAGTATATCTCTCAACGCTGATTAGATTTCCGCCGTCCTTGAGATTATCGGCAATAACGCCGGCATAATCGCCAAACGCCTCTTTATAATTATTCTCTCTTTCGCTTCGCAGACCGATAAAGGGCAGATAATGAGCCTTATCATAAGCCACATCAAGCAGACAGCGAAAAGATGTAATCAGGTCAAAGGGTGCTTCACCGTGAAAATCATACACATCACAGCATACGAACTCTGCATTATTTACCCCTAATTTTTCCGCAAGCTTTTTGGCATTTTCAACTGCGTCGGTATTTTTGTCAACGCCTGTAAACTTAACATCGGGATAACGCTGTGCCATAAAGCAGGTTACTATTCCGCAATCACATCCTAAATCAAGAACATTGCCGGAAAACATTTCGGCACAGTCCATAATCATATTGCCGATATGGCGAAAAACTCCGCCGTCAAAGGCCGCCGAAATATAAACGGACGCATCAAGAGAATAGTTTTTCAGCTTATAAAACTCATCATTGTCAATAAGCCTGCCCTCTGCCCTTGAATTAAGATGCTTTACCACATCGTTTGTATATTGCTTGTCCTTTGTTCTGTATGCAAGACCGGATACAAAATCCTGGGTATTCTTTATGTACTTTAATCCGACCCTGCTCATATATTCTTCAACCTGCTCGTAAACCTTCATTTTTATTCTCCTATAATAATGTTATATATAGTAATTTATTTAATATGCTTCATCGCCAAATTCAAAACATTCTCCGCAGTTCGCTGAAGCTCGCCCAGGGTAATGCCCTGTGGAAGCTGGTAGGAATCAAGCAGTGTTCTGCCAACCTTTGCAGAGGCTCGGTAGCCGTCTCCTCCGGGCATAAGCACATCAACCTGTGCACGAACTCTGTAACCGTCGTTATTAATTTCGGGAAATTCAGGGGATACGCCCTTAGACATCCACCAGTCGGTAATAATCAGACCCTTGAAGCCCCATTCGCCTCTAAGCACCGAAGTTACAAGCTCATAATTATAATGACTGTGAACACCGTTAACCTTGTTGTAGCTTGTCATAATAACATCGGGACTGCTTTTTTCTATCATACGCTGAAAGCCTTTTAAATAAATCTCTCTCAAGGCTCTTTCGCTTACTCGGGAATCATTGAAGTTTCTGTTCTTCTCCTGATTATTGCAGGCAAAATGCTTTGGACAGGCGGAAGCTCCCCTGCTCTGTATGCCTTTTACAACTGCGGCGGCAATTTCGCCGGTAAGCAACGGGTCCTCGCTGAAATATTCAAAATTTCTGCCGCACAGAGGGTCCCTGTGAATATTCATACCCGGCGCAAGCAGAACATTTACACCGAAATGCACCATTTCGTCACCGATTAATCCGTAAAGCCTTTCCACCAAATCCGTGTTAAAGGTTGACGCCAGAGCCGTACCGCAGGGAAGCAGGGAGGCAGTATTTTTCATACGAATACCCGAAGGACCGTCGCAGGTGATAACAGGCGGAATACCCTTATCACGCAGGGACTTTGTTACGCCTGCCAGGCATCCGGCATTGCCCTTTACACCCTGAGGGGAATCCATTTCGCCCTCGCCGTGAGAAATATCATCAAGCTCCCGGGGTGTAAGCTGAGCAATAAACTCCTTCATTGTGTGCTTACCGCTTTTAACATCGGCAAGCTTTATACCCTCATTAAACGTATAAGGTGTTTCATCGGGAAGATTTGAAAGTATTTCCGATTTTAAATCCGTAGTTGAACAGGGCACATTTTCGTAACCGATTTTGCCGTTGTTATTTGAAATACGCTTAAATACATTTTCCTTTTTTACTGCCAAATGCTGTGAAAGCTGTGACACAACAATTCTCTCATCACGGTCAAATTGGGCAATTTTTTCGCATCTTCGCACATCTGTGCCTGCCCAGACAGTATATAATCCTCGCTCCAGCACGAAAGCAGATTTTGTTCCGCTTTTTCCGCTGTCATCATAAGGTGCAAAATCCCGCAAATCAAAGGAAAGAGTAATATTTTCCGTTTCGCCGGATGAAAGCTCCTTGGTTTTTGCAAAGGCAGTAAGGATTTTTGCAGGATTGCCCAATGTGCCCTGAGGCAGAGAAAGATAAACCTGAACGACCTCCTTGCCTGCATAATCGCCCGTATTTTTAACCTGCGCGTTAACGGTAATTTTTGTATCATTCACGTCGCAGGAGGCGGTAATATCAAAGGTTGTATAGCTTAAGCCGTAGCCGAAGGGATACAGCACGTCATACTCGGCAAAGGTTTCAAAATACCTGTAACCAACATATATATCCTCGGCATAATTATTAAATTTTGCATTACCGAAATTTTCGCAGGTGGGATACTTATTATATGTAACGGCAATAGTATCGGTAAGCCTTCCGCAGGGGTTAACCTTTCCCGTAAGCACATCCGCAAGGGCACCGCCGCTTTCCATACCGCCCTGCCAGGCGTATAAAATTGCGCCGATTTTATTGCCGTACTCCTTTGACCACGCCATATCAACAACATTTCCGCAGTCCATTATAACAACTGTACGGCTGAAATATTTTGTAATAAGCTTTAGCATTTTATGCTCGGCGGAGGTAAGGTAATAGCTACCCTTGGTAAGAGTATTTTCCCTGTCCTCGCCGGCGGCTCTGCCTATTACGGCAACAGCCACGGTGCTTTTTTCAGACGCATCACGGACAATATCGTCGGTAAGAGGCATTTCGGGATAATTCATAGGCCAGTGTCCCCAAAAGCCTTCAAATATTTCATTATCCGGGTCATCAATCCATTTTTGATAAATATTTTTCAGGTCACGGTTAACCTTTACTCCTGCTTCTTCAAGAGAGTCGGTTAGGTTTTTAAGGTAAGGTCTTACAATATCACCGCCGCTGCCGTAGCCCACGCCGAAATAATTTACGGCGCATCTGCCGAAAACGGCAACCGTATCCGATGATTTAAGAGGCAAAGTGTTACCGCTGTTCTTGAGCATAACTATACCCTCTGCCGCCGCCTGACGGGCAAGGGGAATTATATCCTTTACTGCAAGCTCGCCTCCGCCTACACCGCCGGAAAGCTCCTGCTCCAAGTCGCTGCCTGTGAATTTTTGCACAATTTTGTTTGTTATACGGTTAATTTTTCCCTTAATTTTCATACTATTACCTCATTATTTTCTGTAAGACTATTATACACAGAGAAAATTAAGCAGTCAACACATAATAATAAGGCAAAATTTATCAACTTGACATTAATTTTAATAAGTGATAGGATAAATTAGTGTATAAGATCAGGAGGTAGGTAATATGTCAAAATCAAAAAAGGCAAAAGCTCTGCTTTTAGCATTTATATTGCTTTTTTCTGTTACCGCATCCTCCCTTTTTGTATCTGTTGAGGCAAAGCACGCCTGTACCCACAACGACTGTCAGATATGCCGTACCATTCAGGTATGTATTGATAATTTTAAGCATTTGGGCAAGGACGACAACACCTGCATTATACCGGGCTTTGCCGCCGTATATATTATTCTTGCCGTTTTGTTTGCAAGCAAAAATGATATTTTTGAAACACCCGTATCATTAAGAGTTAAAATATCCGATTAAATATTTTTAAAATAACAAGGGGAAGGTCTGCATTGAGGCAGGCTTATTAGGCTTTGTGCAAAATTCGGCAAAGCCTTGTCTCCTTGTATTTTTGCGCCCATTTTTAATAAAATTTTAATCGGAGATGTAAAAATGAAGAAAATATTTTGCGCCTTAACGGCGGTAATAATTATGATTACGGCTTTTACAGGCTGTACATCAAACGAAAGCTCAGCCGAAAAAACGGACAACACACAAAAAATCAGCATAATCGCAACGATTTTTCCCGAATATGACTGGGTTAGACAAATCGCAAAAAACACGGATAATATTCAATTAACGCTGATGCTTGACAACGGTGTTGACCTGCACAATTTTCAGCCTACGGCAGACGATATAATCAATATTTCCGACTGTGATATGTTTATTTACACAGGAGGAGAGTCGGACAAATGGGTTGACGACGCTTTAAAGCAGGCAAAAAACGAAAGCGTCAAATCAATAAACCTGATGGAAATTCTTAAAGACAGTGTAAAGACCGAGGAGACAAAGGAGGGTATGCAGGAAGCCGAGGACGATGAGCACGAACAGGAGGAAGAGGAGGAATACGACGAACACGTTTGGCTATCGCTGAGAAACGCCGTTACCGCCTGCAATGAAATAGCCGACGCTCTATGCGAAATTGACCCCGATAACGCACAGACATATAACGATAACTTTACCGCCTACAAAAAAGAGCTTGAAAGCCTTGACGCACAATACACCGAGGCAGTTAATAACGCAAGCAAAAAAACAATTCTTTTTGCCGACAGATTTCCTTTCCGCTATCTTGCAGAGGATTACTCCCTTGATTACTACGCCGCATTTTCCGGCTGCTCGGCAGAAACCGAGGCAAGCTTTGAAACCGTTAAATTTCTTGCAAGCAAGGTTGACGAGCTTGGCTTAACCGCTGTGCTTACCATAGAAAATCCACAGCATCAAATCGCTCGCACCGTTGTTGAAAATACCAAGGACAAAAATCAGCAGATTTTATCAATGGATTCCATGCAAAGCACCACCTCAAAGGACGCCGAAAACGGCAAAACCTATCTCGGCATTATGCAATCAAACCTTGACGTTTTAATACAGGCGCTGGCATAGGAGGGTAAAATGGCACAGTTAAAATGCAGTAATTTAACCCTTGGCTATGAGGGAAAAATCATAGCAGACGATATTAATTTCAGCGTCAGCGAAGGAGATTATCTTTGTATAATCGGTGAAAACGGCTCCGGCAAAAGCACTCTTGTAAAAACAATATTGGGTTTACAAAAGCCAATCAAAGGCACTGTGGAATTTGCTGACGGACTTAAAGAAAATCAAATAGGCTATCTTCCCCAGCAGACAGAGGTGCAAAGAGATTTTCCCGCATCGGTAAAGGAAATTGTGTTGTCCGGATGTCTTAACAAAACAGGGTTAAGACCCTTTTATACAAAAGAGGAAAAGCAGACAGCTCAGTACAATATGGAGAGAATGAACATTCTTCCCCTGGCAAAAAAATGCTATCGGGAATTGTCCGGCGGTCAGCAGCAGAGAGCTTTGCTGGCACGTGCATTATGTGCGGCAGAAAAGCTGTTATTGCTTGACGAGCCAGTGTCTGGGCTTGACCCGAAGGTTACCCGTGAGATGTACGATATAATTAAAAGCCTGAACGACAGCGGTATAACAATAATAATGATTTCCCACGATATTGACGCCGCATTGGAATACTCAAGCCACATTCTCAATCTGGGAGACGGTTATTTTTTCGGCACTAAGGAAAAATATCTAAATCGTGTTAAATTGCAGGAGGGAGGCGGTTTTGATGAGTGAAATATTCAGCAAGCTGGCACTTTATTTTGAATATCCCTTCGTGCGCTACGCACTGATTGCAGGCGTTCTCATTGCCCTTTGCTCGTCGCTTTTGGGCGTAACGCTTGTGCTTAAAAGATTTTCCTTTATCGGCGACGGACTGTCCCATGTTGCCTTCGGTGCTATGGCTGTTGCAATGGTGCTGGGCGTAACAAACAATATGCTTATAATAATGCCGGTGACGGTAATTTCGGCAATACTGCTGTTAAAAGGCGGTCAAAGCAGAAAAATTAAGGGTGACGCCGCTTTGGCAATGATAAGCGTTGCCTCCCTCGCCATAGGATATTTACTGATGAACGTATTTTCATCATCGTCAAATATTTCCGGCGACGTATGCAGTACCCTGTTTGGCTCCACGTCTATACTGACTCTTACCTCCGGCGAGGTAATTGCCTGCGCCGTGCTTTCGGTGGTGGTGGTAATTTTGTTCTGCCTGTTTTACAACAAGATATTTGCAGTTACCTTTGACGAGAATTTTGCCCGAGCCACAGGCGTAAAAGCAGGCACATACAATCTGCTGATAGCGGTAATTATCGCAGTGATTATCGTGCTTGCAATGAATCTTGTAGGCTCACTGCTGATTTCCGCACTGATAATTTTTCCTGCGCTGTCGGCAATGAGACTGTTTAAAAGCTTTAAATCCGTAATAATTTGCTCGGCGGTTTTATCGGTATTCAGCGCAGGCTTGGGAATTATCATTTCCATTCTTGCCGGCACGCCGGTTGGCTCAACAATAGTTGGGGCGGATATTATTGTATTTGCCCTGTGTTACCTTATCAGCATAGTTAAGTCATTATAAGTCTTAAAGGAGGAATAAAGGTATGAAAAAATCGTTATGCCTTATTATCGGTATATTATTTATAATTTCATCATTTGCAGGATGCAGTCAGTCTAAAGAAAAAGAAGATACAACCGCACAGCAGACAACACAGCAGAGCGCAGATGTTGATTTGACTGCATTATCGGGAACGATGGTTTACTCGGAAGTGTATAATATGGTAACAACTCCCGAGGATTATATAGGCAAAACCGTAAAAATGAACGGTCAGTACAACATTTGGTCAAATGAGGAACAAACACAGCAGTATTATGCGGTGGTAATTTCAGACGCCACCGCCTGTTGTCAGCAGGGTCTTGAGTTTGAACTGCCCGACAAATCGGCACCCCCATGTGCATCCGGTGACGAGATTACGGTAATCGGCACCTTTAACACATATCAGGAGGGCGAATACACATACTGCCATCTTGAAAACGCACAAATAATATAATGCTTACTGTTTAGCAGACATTAATATAAAAAAGCACCCCGGTACTGAAAAACGCTCAGCACCGGGGCTTTGTATTACTGCATCATTAACTTTTCAAATTCGTTTAAGCCGCTTGCCACGGCGATATGACAGTATTTCAAATTATTATTAACTATCTCCTTTGCGCCGGCGATGTGACGAGACACCGTAGGCTGTGACAGGTGGAGCATTTTTGCAATCTCCGCCTGACTTTTTTTGTTTATGTATCTGTATCTTAAGCAGATACTCTGCTTTTGCGTAAGCTCGTTGTTAATAATCAACGGCAGTACCGAGGAAAAGGCCTTTTGGGTAGCCGCTTCAATCTCGTAATTTTCATTGTCTCCCCTGCCGTTATAAAAGCATTCAACATAATCAATCATTTTCTTCCTCCTCATAATAGCCGCTGAGCAGTGACGCCGTTCTTTTGCATTCACAAGCCATACTGTAATAAATCTTAATTCGCTTTCTAAGCAGATAAAGGTCTTCGCCGGTATATACGCAAAGCAAAGGCCTGAGCGCATCAAGCTTTGCACTTAATACGCTGTACTGCCGCTCATATTCCAGAGCCAATTCGTCTATTGTCATTTCTGCCCTTCTTTCCAAAAAATTCAGACCCGGCACGGTTTGATAATTTTCGGTGCCCAACCTTGCCGAAAAATTCCGTGAGTGGATCGCCGGTCTCGCTTTTTATATTAATAGAACATTTGTTCTATGTCAACGATTTTTTGAAAATTAAGGAATTAATTTACATTTTGTCCAAAAAAGCGGATAATACATAATAATAAAAAGGAATATTATGTAATAAATAGGTAAATTTATGCAATTTGTACATTATCACAAATATTTTTCAACAATCACTTGACAAATTAGTCAATATTTACTATAATAAGTTAAGACTTAAGGCGGAGCCGCAACCGGCTTAAGTAACCTGTCCTCCTATAGTTTGTTATAGACAGAGAGGGGAAAGACCGAGCATTATGCCCGGTCTTTCTTCTTTTTATTTCTATTTAATTATTTTGATTTGCGCCTTTTTTAAGTCCAAGAGTTATTGAGGAGGGATGCTTCCTGCCCCAAAGTACATAAATCAGCACGGAAATTATATTTGCCGCCGTCATAAGTGCAAACATTTTATTATATCCGATATTGTCAATAAGCACTCCGGCAAGTCCTCCGCCCAAGCCTATGCCTATATCGTAGGCGCACAGGAAGGTTGAATTGGCAGCGCCTCTTTTTTCGGGAGGTGCAATATGGACAGCCATTGCCTGAAGGGCAGGCTCAATACCGCCGAAGGCGTATCCGGACATAGCGGCGGAAATTACAAAGGTAACATTATTAGGTACAAAGGCGAGAAGCAATAGAGCCAAAAGCATAAACACGTTGCAGGTATAAACAAAAACCGCCTCGCCTTTTTTATCGGCAACCTTACCGATAAGAACACGTGTTAAGAACAGCGTAACAGCCATTATTGTGAAATACAAGCCGCCGGACATTGTAATTGCACTGCTTTCCGAGGCAAATTTAAGAGTATAATTCTCCAACGCGCCGTATGTCAGAAGGAACACAAGCACCACTGCTGAGGCGGGAAGTGCGTCTTTATCTATAAGTCCCTTTACAGACAGGGGCTTTTTTTCAATTTCAAGCTTAGGTGTTTTAAGGCAGGCAAACAAAATCAGCGATACAATCATTATTACCGTTGCCGCAAGGAAAAGCACATTAAAGCCTTTTTTCATCAGTGCTTCGCCGATTGCGGGAGCACAGGCTGTTGCCAAAGCGGTTGCCATACCGAACATACCCATACCCTCGGAAAATCTCGGTTTGGGAATAATATCCGTTGCGATTGTGGAGGTTGACGTATTTGAACAGGCGAGAGAAAAGCCGTGCACCATACGCAAAACCACCGCCAGTACAATAGATGTAAGCGCAGTATAAACAAGCAGATATCCCATAGGCATAAGCGCCATACCGCAGATACCGATTAACAAAATCGTTTTGCGCTTGCCGTTATCGAGCATCCATCCCACAAAAGGACGGCAGATAACCGCCACCAGCGAAAAAATAGTGGCACAGGCACCGGATACGCTGTCGGAATATCCGATTTCCTGCACAAAAAACGGAAAAGTTGACAAAATCATTAGATGATTTAAAAACACAAGAAAATTAATTATTATAATGAATATAAAATTCCTGTTCCAAAGCTTTACCTGATTTTCTTTTTTACTCATATAAAATATCATATCCTTTCCTAATTATCTGTCAAAAAAAATAAAGCGCAAATCCGTATATCCGGACTTACGCTTTCGCTACACGATAATTAATAACAATGCTTTTTTTTAGGGTAACGATAATAATCGGAACCCTAAGAAAGAATTTTATCAAAACAAAATTTATTTGTCAAGAAAAAATTTAACATAATCAGTGCATTTTCATAACAAGTAATGTTACAAAATTTGTAAAAAAACAGTCTTGTGAATTTTAATTTTTACCCCAATTTGCAATAACCTCTTTAAGCTCATTACAGTTGTGGGTGGTTATATTATCAGGCTTGTTAACGAGAGCTCGCTTCATCTCCCTGCGTTTATCCACCGTCCACACAGACAGCTTATAGCCGTTGTCGTGAAGCACGTTTGACAGTGTTAGAGAGGCGTATCTGTGATTGCAGTTAATACCAACTGCGCCCTTTTCGTCAAGCATTTTAAGAAGCTTATTCTGATAATCCTCGCTGAAAATCTTAATACGGCTGGGGGTGTAATTGATATAAAAATCCACATCGGGACAATTTTCAATTACACTGTCTGCCTG
The DNA here is from genome assembly GCA_051881275.1 of Eubacterium sp. Taxonomy (GTDB): domain Bacteria; phylum Bacillota; class Clostridia; order Oscillospirales; family Acutalibacteraceae; genus Eubacterium_R. Next base: position 27,488 of record JBJEPO010000155.1, read on the forward strand.
AAAGGACTCAATGCCTGTCAAAAACACTCTGTCCAGCATTCCGTAATCCACCAGCAAATCGTGGAGGACTTTAAGGCATTTCGTTTCTTTAATATCAAGATTAAGCCGTATATCCGTATCCTTTATCATATCAAAGGCTTCCGACACCTCCACGCCGTCGGTATTTGTAACAACGATATCGTGGCTCATTACTATGGTTGAGTCGGGACGCTGACGCACATCAATTTCAAACACGTCAACATTGTTGTCAATAGCCGCCTGAACAGACTCAAGGGTATTGTCGGGAGTATCAAAGGCGCCTGTGTGCGCCGTTATTGTAAAGCCGTCCACAAATGTCAGTTTCCTTTCATCGTAGGATTTTTCAAAGGCATAGCTTGCAACCCCCACAATCATAGCAACGGATACAAGAAACGAGAAAACCTGATAGGAAAAATGCTTTGCCCAGGTGGGAGTCATATTCCGTTTTAAAAACTTCTTGAATTTCTCACGCTTTGAAATTTTCTGAGGCATATTGTCACCCTTAAATCAGCCGAAAGAAAATTCGGTGAATTATTTGTTGCCGGAATAGTTTGGCGCTTCCTTAGTAATATATACGTCGTGAGGATGGCTTTCAACCAAGCCTGCGCCTGTAATCTTAATGAATTTAGCCTTTGTGCGAAGCTCCTCAATAGTATGACAGCCCACATAACCCATACCGGAACGAAGACCGCCCATCATCTGATATACTGTATCGGAAAGTGCTCCCTTATAAGGCACACGTCCCTCTACTCCTTCGGGTACAAATTTCTTTGAGCCCTTTTGGAAATATCTGTCTGCGGAGCCGTGGTTCATTGCGCCGAGAGAGCCCATACCGCGGTAAACCTTAAACTGACGTCCCTGCCAGATTTCCGTTTCACCGGGGGATTCCTCACAGCCTGCTACAAGCGAACCAACCATAACAACGCTGCCGCCTGCGGCGATGGCCTTTACAATTTCGCCGGAATACTTGATACCGCCGTCGGCGATTACGGGAATACCGTATTTATCTGCTCTTTCGGCAGAATCGTAAATTGCAGTAATTTGGGGAACACCGATACCTGCTACAACTCGTGTTGTACAGATTGAGCCGGGGCCGATACCGATTTTAACGGCGTCTGCGCCTGCTTTAATAAGTGCCTCGGTAGCGTCGGCAGTAGCCACGTTACCTGCGATAAGTGAAATTTCGGGGAATGCGTTTTTAACCTTTGTTACATTCTGAATAATATTTTTTGAATGACCGTGAGCGGAGTCAAGCACAAATGCGTCAACGCCTGCGTCGGCAAGTGCTTTTGCACGGTCAAGCACATCGTTTGTTACACCGAGAGCGGCTGCGCAAAGCAGTCTGTCGTTTTTATCTCTGGCGGTGTTTGGATATTTAACGGCTTTTTCAATATCCTTAATAGTAACAAGACCTGTAAGCTTGCCGTTTTTATCAACAAGAGGAAGCTTTTCAACCTTGTACTTCATAAGAATTTTCTTTGCGTCCTCAAGAGTTGTACCTGACATAGCGGTTACAAGCTCCTCTTTAGGAGTCATAACATCGGCGATTTTAACGCTGAAATCTGTCATAAAACGCAGGTCACGGTTTGTAAGAATACCCACAAGGGTGCCGTCATCTTCGCAAATAGGAACGCCGCTGATTCTGTACTTAGCCATAAGGGCGTCAGCATCTTTAACAGTATGCTGAGGTGAAAGATAAAACGGGTTTGCAATTACGCCGTTTTCAGACCTTTTAACCTTGTCAACCTCGGTAGCCTGCTCCTCAATGGTCATATTCTTATGAATAACGCCGATTCCGCCTTCACGGGCAATGGCTATTGCCATACGTGATTCCGTAACCGTATCCATTGCGGCGGTCATAAGAGGAATGTTAAGGGTGATGTCCTTTGTAAGCCTTGTCTGAAGATTTACGCCGTCGGGTGTAACGTCAGATTCCGCAGGAATCAAAAGCACATCGTCAAAGGTAAGACCTTCTTTTACAAATTTTTCTCCGTATCCGTTCATACACTATCCTCCGCTAAATTAAAATATTTTTACTAAAATATCACTTTTAAACACATCTGTCAAGACTGTTTATTTTACTGTAATAGATTTTTTACTGCTCCAGTTGGTGTAATAATTATATGATTTACTGCCGGATGTTCTCGTCTTAACGGCTCTTATTCTAAAATAATACTTTTTGCCTTTTTTAAGCTTACTGATTTTTTTGCTTGTTGAAGATGAGGAAACGCTTACCGTTTTTGCCCCCTTCATAGAGCTTGAGGTGGAATACTGTATCTGATAAGAGGAGCATTTTACCTTTTTCCACTTTACCGTAACGGCCTTTGATTTTGTGCTCAGGGACGAAACCGAAACCGCTTTAGGCTTTGTGCAGGTGGTGTAGGTACTGCCAAAAGAGCCGTACAGGGTACGCTTTGATGTGTTTTTATATGCTCTTATTCTGAATTTGTAGGTACACGCCGGAGACAGACCTGTGATTTTATATTTAAGGGTTGAGGCGCTTGTGATGGTTTTTACAGTAATCCATTGCCCGTTTGTATAACGCTGAAGCTGATAACCTGTTACGGAGCCTGCCGGCTTTTTCCATTCAAGCACCAGGGACGTGCTTGTTCTGTTGGCTCCTGCCACTGTGATTGCCGACATTTTAGGCGGTACTATCACATATCCCCTTTTTGATGTGCCGGCATATTCGCCAATGCCCGAAATGCTGACATAAGCCTTGCCGGTATCTGTATTATTTGAATAAGAAACGGTATAATCCGTATTTTTTACAAGCCTTGCTCCGTCGGAATTTGCAAGAGTAACCGTGGGACATATTGCTTTTGCATTATAAGTGTAGCTTGTGTTTGAAAGCGACACAGTATAATTTGAAATTAGGCTCGTATCATTCGGGTCGTAGGTTTCATCGGCAAGATAATTTTTATAATTTTTATTAAAATATGCGTCGTCGTAATAATAATCGTAAAGAGTGTGCTCGTTATAGGCTGTGTCCAGCGAACGTAAATCGTCATAATTTACAAGAAAATATTTGTAATCGGGAGCGTAGTTATTCTCTTTTTTGTCGGTATCATCCCAGGTGCAGTCAACAAAATAATATTCTCCGTTTAGCTGAACAATATTCCAGGCGTGACAACCCTCATTTGGGTCGGAGGAAACAAAACGCACATTATAGCCAAGCTCTTTGCAAATTCTGTAAAACGCCAGCGCATAGCCCTGACACACGCATCTGCCTAAAACCAGCGCACCATAGGCAGAGAAATCATAATCGTCATAATATCTCTGGTCATAATAGAGGTCGTAGGTTGTTTTGTTACAGATAAAATCGTGAATTTCCTTCATCATTTCGTAATCGGAAAGCTTTTTCTTTTCAACGGAGGCGACAAAATTGTTTACAACAGTATTAAGCTCTTTTTCCTCCTCGGCGGTGGTATAATACAGAGAAATCATACTGAAGGTATAATAATAGTATCCGTTTTTTGAATAATCAAGATTACCTATAAGGATTCCCATACCGCCAACCTGCCAGCGCAGATAGTCGCCGTCAACACAGGATTCGGAAATAGAATCATCGGTGGCATTGGTATAAAAATCATCAACCAACTTACGCAGAGCGTTTTCCGTGGTGTATTTTCCCGTTGAAAGAAAATGCACATCAAAGGTCTTTGAGCGTTTTTCCAAATTATCTCTTATAGACTTATAAAGCTCCTTGCCCTTGCCGTAATATTTGACATTATTATATGTTGATACTGCAGATGATGAGGTAACGGCATCAGTACCGCCCGATGCAATTTCACGTCCCTCATAATACGGGTTATTTACAAATGCTATGGCGTCGTCCGGACCTTTTTCCTGCGCCTGAGCATAAACGGCAGGCATGGTAAAAGAGGTAACGCATATTATAACCGATAATAAAACTGATAAAGCTCTTTTTGTTCTTTTCATAATTATTTCTCCCCCAAAATTATTCCACTGCTTTTACAATTTGCTCCACCGTCTGCTCCACGGTGTTTTCACTGCAGGATATTGTATAATCTGCATATTTTTTGTAAAGAGGCAGTCTTTCATTGTACATATCCTCAAGGCTTGAGCCTGTTTTAAGCACAACGCCTCTGGTTGTTATATTTTTTATTCTGTTGCACATTGTATCGTAATCAAGGTGAAGATAGATTACTGTGCCCAAGCTTTTCAGGTGCTCCATAGCCTTTTCGCTGTAAACCACCGAGCCTCCTGTGGCAATAACGGTGCCCTCAATATTAAGGGACGTGACTGCCTTTTCCTCTGCGTCAAGGAAATAATCTATACCCTTTGTGTCAATAATGCTTTGCAGCCTGCTGCTTTCCAAATTCTGCAAAAGCAAATCGGTATCAAAAAAATTTTTCAGCAGTGCCTTTGCCGCAAGAACACCGCAGGTGGATTTGCCGGAGCCCGGCATACCTATCAGAACTATGTTTGTTTTTGACATAAAATTATTTTACTCCTGTTTTTTTGCAGTTAAATTCCATAGGACAAATATCACATTTCGGCTTTCGGGCAGAGCATATATCCCTGCCGAACATTACTATTCTGTGGCAAAAGTCCGAGCCCTCCTGGGCAGGAACAACCTTTTTCAGCGCCATTTCAATTTTAACAGGGTCCTTAACAGACACAAGACCTATTCTGTTTGATATTCTTATCATATGGGTATCAACCACGATTGACTCCTTATGGTAAACGTCGCCTACAATAAGATTTGCCGTTTTTCTGCCAACTCCGGGGAGCTTTACCAAATCATCAATATTGTCGGGTACGACCCCGCCGAAATCATCCCTAATCATCTGCGCCATACCGATAATTGATTTTGCCTTATCCCTGTAAAAGCCGCAGGATTTTATTATGTTTTCTACATCCTTTAGGTCGGCGTTTGCATAATCGTCAAGGGTTTTGTATTTTTCAAACAACGCCGGTGTTACAAGATTAACTCTTGCATCGGTGCACTGTGCCGACAGACGGACTGCCACAAGAAGCTCAAAAGGATTTGACGCAGTAAGCGAACAGGCGGAGTCGGGATACTGCTTTTTAAGCACCTCTATGGCGTTTAATGTTCTCTCTTTTCTTGTCACGGAACCAAATTCCCCATTTCTTTATATAGCTTATACCAATCCGGCTTTTCAATTTCTGTATCACGGCAGGAAAGCAAATCCTCTATTCTTTCGGGATTTGTGGTGCCGATAATCGGCTGAACTACGGGCAGTGCATTGATAAACGCTATTGCCGCCGACTCCTTTGACAGAGAATATTTTTCGGCAAATTCCTCAAGGGCAGGCATTTTATCGGCAACTGCTTCATCATCGGGGAAAAAGCCGTTTTTACTTCTCATAGGTCCCCAGGCCTGAATTTTCATATCATTGAGCATTGAATAAGCCAGCACCGAGCCGTCCTTATCCACTGCAAAGGGATTATCCATATTGGCGCACATCCAGGAATCAATCATTCCCGTGTGGAAAATACCAAGCTGAAGCTGATTAACAACGAGAGGATAATCTATGTATTTTTTAAGCAGTTCAACCTGCATGGGTGTAAAATTAGACACGCCGAAATTCTTTACAAGTCCACGTGAAAAGAGATTGTCAAAGGCTTCGGCAACCTCCTCGCCCTGCATAAGCACATCGGGACGGTGCAGACAAAGCACATCAAGATACTCCGTGCCTATTCTTTTAATTGAATTTTCAGCGGATTTAATGATATGCTCCTTTGAAAAGTCGTAATAACCCTTTCGTATTGAGCATTTTGACTGAATAATAATACTGTCACGGTCAATGCCCTTTACGGCTTTGCCGAAATATTCCTCGGAAACGCCGTCACAGTAAATATCCGCATTGTCAAAAAAATTCACTGAGCATTCAATAGCGGTAAGCACCGCTCTTTGCGCCTCTTTTTCTGTTTTTCTGCCTATTCTCATACAGCCGTAGGCAATTTTTGATGCGGTAATGCTTTTACCTATTGTTATTTTCTTCATTATTCTTTATTTTCTCCCAATAGGCTTTAAACGCCTGCTCGTTTTTGTTACTGCCGTAATTATAATATTTTGCGTTTTTGATTATATCCGGCAAATACTTCTGATATGTCCAGTTATTAGGATAATCGTGGGGGTAAATGTAATGCTGACCCTTAACCTGTGCGTCCTCGCCGTCAAAATGCTTGTTCTGAAGATTTCTCGGTATAGGTCCTATATTGCCCTTTCTTATATCTGCCAAAGCGGCGTCAATAGCCGCTTCACCGGAATTGCTTTTTGGACTTGTTGCAACAAGTATAACCGCATCTGCAAGAGGTATTCTCGCCTCCGGCAAACCCACCATCATAGCCGCATCAACTGCGGATTTTACTATGGGGATAATTTGGGGATAAGCAAGCCCCACATCCTCGCAGGCACAAACCATAAGACGACGGCAGGCTCCGGGCAAATCCCCTGCCTCAAGCAGTCTTGCAAGATAGTGCAGGGCGGCGTCCGGGTCGGAGCCACGCATACTTTTTTGATAAGCCGACAGAATATCATAATGCTCATCACCGTCACGGTCATAACGCATTGATGATTTTTGCGTAAGCTCCTGAGCGGTTTCAAGTGTAATTTGCTTAACATTGTCCTTAACGGCGGCGGCAAAATAGCAGTTTTCCACACTGTTTAAGGCTTTTCGCACATCTCCGCCGCAGCCTACGGCAATACGTTTAACAACATCGTCGCCGTATTCAATTTTAATATCATTTTCCTTTGAAAGAAAATCAAATCCACGTCTTACGGCTGCTTCAATATCCCGGGACTCAACGCTCTTAAACTCAAACACGGTGCATCGGCTCAAAATAGCGGAATACACATAAAAATACGGGTTTTCCGTAGTGGAGGCAATCAGCGTAATTTTGCCGTTTTCTATGTATTCCAGCAGGCTTTGCTGCTGTCTTTTATTAAAATACTGAATTTCGTCAAGATAAAGCAGAATACCGTTGGGCGCAGTGAAGGTATCAAGTTCATCAACAATTTCTCTGATGTCCTTTGTTGACGCATTGGTGCCGTTTAATTTTCTAAGGGTGCGTTTTGTTTTATTCGCAATAATTGACGCCACCGTGGTTTTACCCACACCCGACGGTCCGTAAAAAATCAAATTGGGCACTTCGCCGTTTTCAATCATATTGTAAAGTGCCTTACCCGGCTCAAGCAGATGCCGTTGTCCCACAACATCGCTTAATTCGGCAGGGCGTATTCTGTCCGCAAGAGGATTATTCATTTATATTTTCCTTTTCACTTTCTTTTTTTGAATAGACGCATCCGCAGAAATTCTGGCGGTACAGATTATACTGACGTGACAGTTCAATGGAACGCTTGTAGCCCTCACGCTTTTTAAAATCGGACGGGAGCCATTTTACACCGTACCTTTGAGCCGTGAGAATACCTATTTCGTTGATTTTCTGTGAATTTTTAAGAGGACTTATTGAAAGAGTGGTGCAAAAATAATCAAAGCCCTTCTCTTTCGCAAGAGATGCCGTTTTTTCAAGGCGCATACGATAACAGCGAAAGCACCTTTCGCCGCCCTCGTGCACATCCTCGTATCCCTTGGCAATGGTGAGAAATTCGCCGTAATCATAATCCCCGGCAATAAGCTTTATACTGTTTTTTGCGGGCAGCTGCTCAATAAGCCTTTTCTGCTCCGCAAGGCGTTTGTCAAATTCCGCCTTGGGCGAAATATTTGGGTTAAAATAGAACACCGTTATGTCAAAATACTGCGACAGATATTCAAGCGTGTAGCTTGAACAGGGTGCACAACAGCTATGGAGCAAAAGTGTAGGAGCTTCACCCGATTTGACTATACCGTCAATAATTTTATCCGTTTGCTTTTGATAATTAATCTTGTTCATCTTATTTTTATTTACTTAAATAATTTTTCGGGTTAACCTTTGTGCCGTCAAGGATAACCTCAAAATGACAGTGGGGTCCCGTTGAGTTGCCGGTAGAACCGCCCTTGGCAATCTGCTGACCTTTTTTAACGGTTTGACCTGTGCTGACAAGTATTGATGAATTATGGGCGTAAAGTGTAACCACCGACCTGCCCTTTGCATCGGTGCCGTGATAAATCATAACGTAATATCCGTAGGAATAGTTAAGGCGTTTAACCTTGATAACAATACCCTTTTGCGCCGCCACAACCTTTGAGCCTGTGGGATACGGAAAATCCATTCCCGTATGTGGCTTGCCGTTACTGTAATGTCCGAAGGGTGCAGACACCGCATAATGCCCCGGCGCAGGATAGGTCATATTGAGCACTGCGTTGGAATTGCTGTAAAGCGGATTTTCCTCCGAGGGTGCCGTGCCGGAGCCTGTGTCCTTATGCTCCGACTCCTTAGCGGTAGTAACCTCGTCGGGAGATTTCAAGCCGCTGATTAAGGCGTCAATCTCGTCGTTTACACTTTGAACAAGTGCCTCGTCCTCGTTTCTGTACTCGGTGTACATCTGTGTTTTTTGAGTGTATTCGGCAAGCAGTGCGTCACTCTCGGCTCTGTCCTGAGCAAGAATAACCTTTTTCTGCGCCATTTCCTCCTGCTTTGCCTCAATAGTCGCTTTCTGCGCTTCACATTCCTTCTGCTTTGTGTCAAGAGCGTTTTTCTTTGAAGCAAGCTTCTGCTTTCTCTCGTTAAGACCGTCCTGCTGAGTTATAATCTCCTCCATTTTGGTATTAACCTCTTTGAGAAGCTCGGTATCGCTTTTTGAAATTGCCTTTATCATTTCGTACCTGTTCAAAAACTGCGATATATCCTTGCTGGAAAGCAGAGCGGCAATAATACTGTCCGTACCGCTGATGTACATTGCTCTCAAACGCAGGCAGTAGGCGTTGTATGTATCCGTAAAATCGTCGTTAAGCTCGTCAAATTCCTTTTTTGCGTCATCATACTGCTTTTGTAGAGTGCTGAGCTGTTTTTTCAGCGGTTCTATCTCTTTTTCAAGCTGATCAACCTTTTCCTGTGCGCTGACTACTTCGTTGTCAAGGAGAGTAAGCTCCTCGTTGAGATAGCCGATTTTTTCATCAAGGGCATTGATGTATTTTTCAGTGCCCTTGGCTGATTCCTCAAATTCGGCAAGCTTTTGTTCGCTTTCTTTAAGCTTTTCCTCAAGCTCCTTGCGCTGGTCCTCAAGGGTTTTCTGCGCTTCCTCTTTGGTGGTTGATGAGGTCACCGGCTCGGTAACCTCTGCGGTGGTATCCTCGCCTAAGGCATTAAAGGACACCGCCGATAAAACAAATGAAACAGACAGTACCGCCGAAAGTACCCTAATTAATGCTTTCTGTTTCAATATATCACTCCCTGTTAATGTTTGTTGTTATTTTACGGCAGATAGTAAACCGGATTTACTGCGTAGGACTGGCTCGAACCGCCTACACGCACCTCAAAGTGACAATGAGGTCCTGTTGAATTTCCTGTTGAACCGCTGTACGCAATCTGCTTACCCTTGCTTACGTGCTGTCCTTCGGACACTATAATATCATTATTGTGAGCATAAAGTGTATATACCGTTTTGCCCGATGAGGTTGTTTTATCGTGTCTGATTACTATATAGTGACCGTAGCTGTAATTAAGGTTTTTTACAAGAATAACCGTACCCGCCTCGGAGGCGACAATTTTTTGATTTTCGTGCTTTTGGGTGGAGAAATCACAGCCTGTATGACCTGCATACGCACCGAAGCCGCAGGTAATCGTTGTATATGCCGGGCAGGGATAGGTCAGACTGATATATTTTGACTCGGTTGTGGTTTTCTTTGTTGTGGTAGTCGTCTTTTTTGTAGTGGTTGTTGATTTATTAGTGGTGGAATTATTATTTTTGGTGGTGGTTTTTGCAGTAGTTTTCTTAGTTGTGGTAGTTGTTTTTTTAGTAGTTGTTGTGGTGGTTGTTGTAACGGGATATTTCTTATCCGCCTCCTCAATAGCGGCATCTATTTCCTCAAGCTCTTCTTTTGTAATATCCCTGTACTCGCCGTAATGCTGTGTTTTATCGTTAAGCTCCTTAAGAAGCTGATTTGCCTCAAGCTGTTGCTCCTCAATAACCTCTCTCTGCTTATCCATATCCTCCTGCTTTTTCAGCAGGTCTGTTTTTTCGCTTTCAAGAGTGGTTTTATCGTTTTCTAATTGAGTCTGGGCGGAGGTTAAGCTGTCCTTTTTTTCATCAAGCTCATTCTTAACGCTGACAATTTTTTGAGTCTGCTCCTTTACGCTTTCCAGCAGCTCTCCGTCCTGCTTTGACACGGCACAAATCATTTCATACCTTGTTAGCAGATTTTGAAGTCCGTCGCTTTCCAGCAAAAATCCCAAGGAGGAGGTTCTGTTTCCGCTGATGTAAAGTGCTCTGATGCGCTTACAGTACATTTCGTATGTGGTGGCAAATTCGTCATTAAGCCTTGTAACATCATCCTCCAAAGCAGAGATTTCCACTTTTATTTCTGCGATTTCATCACTGTTTTTTGAAATTCTGTCCTCAAGGCTGTTAACCTTTTTTTCAACGCTTTCAGCCTCGGATTTTGCCAAATCAAACTGCTCCTTAAGGTATTGCAGTTTTTCATCAAGAACCTTGATATACTCCTCTGTTTCCTTGCTTTCCTCCCCTAATTCCTTTAACTTTTTATCGGTTTCGGCAAGCTTTTTCTCAATATCCGCACGCTTATCCTCCAATGATTGAGCCTTTGTGGTTGCAGGTGCGGCAAAGGCGGAGGACATAGCACCTGTACAGGTAAACACAAGACACACCGCCATAAGAACCGAAAACACGCTTATTAAATATTTTTTCTTCATTTTCAGCACTTCCTAAATATATACAAACACAGTAAGTCTATTTTAATATTTATTATTGTACCACAATTAAATTAATATGTGAATTATATTTTTAAATATTTAAAATAATTTTAATAAATAATGCTATTGCAAGCAGGTGACATATATGTTAAAATATCTTGTAATTTAATTGAAATATTTGACAAAAGAAGGTTAAAAAATGAGCGGACATAATAAATGGAGCACCATTAAAAGAAAAAAAGGCGCCAACGACGCCGCCAGAGCAAAGGTTTTTACAAAAATAGGCAGAGAGCTTGCGGTTGCAGTTAAAAACGGCGGTCCCGACCCCAACAACAACGCAAAGCTTCGTGACGTTATTGCAAAGGCAAAGCAGAACAATGTGCCTAACGACAATATTGAGCGTATGCTGAAAAAAGCCGCCGGCGACACCGACGGAGCAAATTACGAGGAAATCGTGTATGAGGGATACGGACCCTCAGGCGTTGCCGTTGTAGTTGAGGCACTGACCGATAACAGAAACAGAACGGCAGGCGAGGTTCGTCATTACTTTGACAAGGCAGGCGGAAATATGGGCAACCCCGGTTCCGTAACCTTTATGTTCTCAAAGCAGGGCGTTATCATCATTGAAAAAGAGGATGTTGATGAGGATCAGCTTATGGAGGACGCTCTTGAAGCAGGAGCCTCCGATTTTCTCACCGACGATGAGGATATTTTTGAAATCCGTACGGAAACAAATGATTTAGGCGTAATCCGTGACGAGCTTGAGGGCAAGGGATATAAAATTATCTCCTCCGAAAGCGCATACATTCCTGCAACATACACCCGCCTTGAAAGCGAGGATGATATGAAAGCAATGGCACGTATGATTGAAATGTTTGAGGATAACGACGACGTTCAGAACATTTATCACAACTGGGAAAATGAGGACGAATACGAAGGTTAATCACCCGACAACAACATAGTATATATAATAATCCCCCGATGACTCCATCGGGGGTTTAGCTTTGCTTTGTATTAAAGGTAATTCATCGGGTTTACTCTTGTACCGTTTACACGCACTTCAAAGTGGCAGTGAGGTCCTGTTGAGTTACCTGTTGAACCGCTTTTTGCAATGGTCTGTCCCTTGCTTACATGGTCGCCCAGTCCTACAAGAAGCTTTGAGTTGTGGGCATAAAGGGTTGACAGGCCGTTGCCGTGGTCAATGATAAGATAGTGGCCGTAGCTGTAATTAAGGTTTTTAGCGCAGATTACTCTGCCGGACGCCGCAGCTTTAACCGGTGTACCTGTTGGACAGGGGAAATCAACACCGCCGTGATAACGTCCGCTGGAATAGTTGGGATAGCCGGCGGAAATTGAACGGTAGCTGGTGGGATAACCTAATTTTCCGCTGTGGGAACCGCTTCCCGATGAACCGCCGGTGGAGCCTGTTGAGGTTGAAGCATTGGCATAAGCCGCTCTGATTTGAGCCTCTACCTTGGCAAGCTCTTCCTCGCTTTCGGAAATTGTTTCCTGATATTCTGCGCTCTGACTGCTGAGCTTTTTAATCAATGCGTTTGTTTTGGCAACCTCTGCATCAAGCTCCTTCTTTGACGAATTGATTGAAGATATGTTAGCCTCAAGGGCTTTTTTATCTTCTTCAAGCTTTGCCTTGCTTTCCTTTAGCTCGTTGCGCTGTTTCTCCAAATCAGCCTTTTCCTTCTCAATTTCCTCCATCTGCTTCATAAGGGAGTCAAGGGTGGCACTGTCCTGCTCCGACACGGATTTAATCATTTCGGAACGGGTGAGAAGCGAGCTTACATCCTTGCAGGTTAAAAGCACCTCAAGGTTTGTAACATTGCCGGAAATGTACATAGCACGCAGTCTTTGACAATACTGGTCAAAGGTGGTGTCAAACTGAGCCTGCTTTTTGTCTATTTCCTTTTGTGTTTTATCAATATCATCTTCAAGGCTTTTTATATTGGCAGAAATGGAATCAATGCTTTCCTGAAGATTATCTCTGTCCTCCTTGAGAACATCAATTTTATCCTGAAGAAGCTGAACCTTTTTATCAAGAGCAGTCAGCTTTTCCTGGGAATCGTTTTTCTCCTTGGAAAGCTTGTCAACCTCCTCCTGCGCCTTGTCAATCTGTGCTTCAATTTTTTCTTTCTTGCTGTCAAGGTCGGCCTTGCTTTCGGCGGCGTAAACCGATGACGAGCCGAAAACGGAGCAGACTATGAAAGCCATACTCAAAACAGCACATAAAATCTTTTTAATACCTTTAGACACCGCTGATTTCACTGCCTTCCTTATTAAGATATTTTCTCATAGTGATGAGCGAACCGCCCACACCGCTGACAATACCGATTGCAACAAAAGCACCCAGCATATACAGTGCATAATTTGCAAAATCAAGGGGAACAAGTCCTATGGAATTAAACAGCTCTCCGAACTGATTTATCGCCAAAGCATAAATTCCCCACACAACGCCCAGCGACAAAACGCCGGAAACAATACCGAGTATCATACCCTCAACCACAAAGGGCAGTCTTACAAAGCTGTTTGTGGCACCGACGGATTTCATAATACTGATTTCCAAACGGCGGGAATAAACGGTAAGCTTGATTGTATTTGAAATAATGAACAGAGAAATTGCAAAAAGTACTGCTATAATAACAATAGCGATAATTGAAACGCCTCGGCTTATGGTGTCAAGCTTCTGCGCCAAATCGGTATTTTCCCTGACTGTATCAACATTGTTAAGGGTTTTAACCTCCTTAACCGTCTGTGAGAATTGATTAAGGTCCTTTACCGTAACCTTATATGCGTCGGGCAGAGGAATATCCGTACTGATTTCGGTGAAAAATTCAGCCTGAGCGTCCTCCATGGTTTCAAGCTGTTCCTGCCATGCTTCCTCTTTGGGAACGAACTCAACCTTGTCCACATTGCTCATACCTTTAAGCTCATTGCCCATAGCGGTAACATCCGCATCGGCTGTATCGTCGGCAACGTAAACCATAATAACGTTTTCGTCCTCAATTCTGTCAACAAGTGAATTTATGTTGAGGAACATCATTGATGCGGAGCCGATAAGAACAAGACAGCTAAGCAGTACGCAGATTGAAGCAACAGACATCATTCTGTTTGCCCATGTGTTACGAAAGCCCTCTTTAATAAGGTATCTTAAGCTTGAAGCGTTCATTATTCCTCACCTCCCTCATCAGCCTCTTCCTTTGAGGCAGGCTCAATAATATTTTCAAGGTTGTCAAATATTTCGTCAACCTTTTTAGAGTCAAGCTTTGTTTCTTCCTCGTAGTAGAACATATCCGTTTCCTTTTCCGGCTCGCTTGACTTAAACTTTGCAAAGGTGGGGTCGGGAGTATCGGATACAACACTGCCGTTTTGGATAACTATTACTCGTCTTTGGAAGGAACGCACCAAATCATGCTCGTGAGTAACCATAACAACGGTTGTACCGGAATTGTTGATTTTTGTAAGCAGGTCAACAATTTCGTGGCTCATTTCAGGGTCAACATTACCGGTAGGCTCGTCCGCAATAATAAGGTCGGGATTGTTTACAAGTGCTCTGGCAAGAGAAACACGCTGCTGTTCACCGCCGGAAAGCTCGTTAGGCATTGAACGTGCCTTTTGGGAAAGACCTACAAGCTGGAGAATATAAGGCACTCTCTTTCTTATTTCCTTTTCCTTTGCGCCGATAACACGCATAGCGAATGCCACATTATCGTAAACCGACATTTTGGGAATAATACGGAAATCCTGAAAAACGATGCCCATAGTTCTTCTGTAATAAGGCACCTTCCTCTTTTTTAATGTTTTTGATGAATAACCGTTGACGATAACCTCGCCCTCGGTAGGCTTTTCCTCGTGCATAATAAGCTTAAGGAATGTACTTTTACCTGCGCCGGAGGAGCCTACTACGAATACAAATTCGCCGTCCTCAATTTTAATGTTTACATTTTCAAGCGCATGAGTGCCGTTGCTGTCATAAACCTTTGTTACGTCCTTGAATTCTATCACGGCTTTTACCTCTTAACATAATAGATTTGTTTACTGCGAAAAATAAGCACAGCAAATCAAGGGGCATTACCCCATTAATAAAAATATAATATAACAAATCCGATTGATAATCAAGGGTTTTCTGTTATTTTTTTGTAAAACTTGTAACTTTTTTGTAAACAGCGACGATTATTTTTGTGCTGAAAAGGATTTTTTAACGCAAAAAATAAAACGGCCTGAGAAAATTCAAGCCGTTTTAAAATCAGTTTAATCGGTTAATTAACCAAGCTCTGAGAAGTACTTGATTGTTCTAACCATCTGTGAGGTGTAGCTGTTCTCGTTGTCGTACCAAGAAACAACCTGTACTTCATAAAGGCCTTCGCCGATAGGAAGAACCATTGTCTGAGTAGCGTCAAAGAGTGAGCCGTATCTCATACCAACGATATCTGAAGAAACGATTTCATCAGTGTTGTAGCCGAATGACTCTGTTGCCTGAGCCTTCATAGCAGCGTTGATAGTATCAACTGTAACTTCCTTGTCTGTCTTAATAACAGCAGTAAGGATAGTTGTTGAGCCTGTTGGAGTAGGAACACGCTGAGCAGAACCGATAAGCTTGCCGTTAAGCTCGGGAATTACAAGACCGATAGCCTTAGCAGCACCTGTTGAGTTAGGAACAATGTTAACTGCAGCAGCACGTGAACGGCGAAGGTCGCCCTTTCTCTGAGGACCGTCAAGAGTCATCTGGTCGCCT
>JBJEPO010000156.1:0-7796 GCA_051881275.1 Eubacterium sp.
TTGAAAGTGTCATTACGGCAAGACCTATAACAAGCAAAACTATATAGAGATTTTTGATATTTGAGCCGACGCCTGCCGCCTGAACAGCGGCATTTTCATCATAATGCACTGCGCTCAACGCCAGCGCAACAACTGCGGAGCCGATACCCTGAGAGAGCTTTCTGAAGAAAGAATAAAGCGCATAAAGAGAGGCTTCTTCACGTACACCCTTCTTTCTGTAGCTTGCCTCAATACAGTCGGCAACAATAGCCCATACGATAATTTGGAACACGCAGCAGCCTGTGTTAACAAACATAAGACCGATAACGTAAATGATTATGCCCTTTGTGTCGGGAGTAATAGGCAAAACAAGCATAACAAGTCCGGCAATTACGCTGACCATACCTGATACGGAAATCAGCTTTTTCTTGCCCACCTTTGCAACTATATTTGAGGCAAAGGGCATAAACGCCACCAGCGGAATATATGATGCAATCATAGCGAAGGTTGATTTTGACGCATCGTTAAAATAAAACTGAAAAACAAGATTGTTAACCGACATTGATGAGTTATAGAAAATAACGACTGCGATTGTTGCAATGGTTATACCCATCATTGCACGGTTAGTAAAATAAGATTTAACAGTTGAAATATAGCTTACCTTTTCAACCTTATCCTCACGCACAACTCGTTCCGTAACCATTTTACGCATTGCAAAGAAAACAATAAACGCCGCTATTGAGAACACAACGGATACGATAAACAATCTGTTTTCCGACAGGACATTGTCCTTATATACAATTTTCGGAAGAATCATAACGAGAACGGCAGGAAGCGACGCACCGATGCTTCTAAAGGTTGAAAGGGTCGTACGCTGTTTTGGGTCCTCGGTGATTACCGAATGAAGTGAGCCATAAGGCACGTTGATAAGTGTATATGCAACAGACCACAGACAGTAGGACAACAGACACCAAATAATTTTTCCGATTTTTGAAAAATCCTGAACAGGTGTAAATATCATAATTGAAAATACTACCAATCCTACTGAGCCAATGGCAATCCACGGCATAAACTTACTTTTTTTACTTATGCGCTTTCGGTCAACCAAATTACCGATAAGCACGTCGTTAATCGCATCCCAAACTTTTGAAACTACGATTATCCATGCCCAGTCGCCGGCACTCAGACCTATGCACTGTGTATAGAACAGATACATATATGACGACACAAGCTGGAATGAGAAATTACACCCCATATCTCCAAAGGCATATCCGATTTTATCCTTCATACCAAAGGGGGGCTTTTTGACAGCTTCAGTCATTGTTTTGTCCCTCTCTAAAAATATTTACGGCAATTATTAACAAATTAAAGCCGCATAAATCAAAAATATTATACAATATTGACATAATAATTTCAATACGAAAATGTACTTTTGTCCACAAAATATACAAGTAACATCTTCCAATATTTTGTCATTTGTTTCCTGTTTGTATGAAGAATACACATAATATATAACAAAAAAGCCGCTGATTGCGGCTTTTCCTTTGGCGTCCCGTAGGGGATTCGAACCTCCGGCCTACTGCTTAGGAGGCAGTTGCTCTATCCTGCTGAGCTAACGGGACACAGTGAAACTATTATATAACCCTACCGGTTGTTTGTCAACAAATTTATATACACATTTTAACGTCGGCGGATACTGATTTCACCGCTTCTGAGAACTGTTTTTTCGCCGTTTGCAAGCTGTACCACCAAGCCGCCGTCCCTATCAATTTCAAGTGCGGTGGCAGGTGTAACGGCACCGTTTTTGATAAAATTGATGCTTTCACCGATAATCATAGAATGACTACGGTAATAATCAATAAAATCATCGTAGCTGTTGTTGGTGATATGGTTTAACTGATTGGCGATTTCCGCAATCAAATCGGCTCGTTTGACATTTTCATCAAGACATCCGGCATTTTCAACATTATCGGGAAAATCAAATGTTTTAATATTCATTCCGATACCGACAATTACTGAGGAAACCGTGCCTGCTTCAAAGTCCGTAACGGCCTCGGTAAGTATTCCGCAGATTTTTTTACCGTCAAGGTAAACATCGTTTACCCATTTAATTCTCGGGTGTTTATCGGTTAGCTTTTCTATCGCACGGCACACGGCTACGGAGGCGGCTGTTGTGGCGGTAACGGCATTTTTTAAAGCGGTCATCGGGTGTGTGACAAAGCTCATATAAATTCCCGTAAGAGGCGGAGAATAAAAGCTTTTACCCTGTCTGCCTCTGCCTGCCGTCTGCTCGTCGGCAAAAACAAGCATGGTGTCATTTTCGCCGTTTTCAATAAGGCGCTTTGCCTGACTGTTAGTTGAATCAATGGAGGGATAATAAATAACCCGAGCGTGAAAATCAAGCTTTGATTCAACAGCGTCCTTATTTAAAATATCGTTACTGTCGCTGAGTCTGTAACCTCTGTTAGTACCGGCGTCAATGGCATATCCCTCGCCTTGAAGGGATTTTATAGCTTTCCAAATAGCAGCACGGCTTTTGCCCAAATCGTTGGCAAGCCTTTCTCCGCTGACAAAGCTGCCGCCTGATGAAATTAATATTTTTAAAACATCCTCTTTCGTACTCATATTACAAATCAGCAGAAGCAATAAAATCACTGCTTCTGCCTTTCCCTCTACTTTTTAATATAAAATATTGCCAGTGTTTTCGGTCCGCAATGAGATGAAATAGTACAGCCTGCGTCAGCCGTAATAATTTGCTCAAAGCGGTTCTTACCCTCTATCAAGCCTTTTGCAAAAGCCAAAGTATCCCCCGAAACATCACCGCTGTTGGCTATAACAATTCTTGACGGGTCAATCTTATTGCAGTCCTGCAAACAGTCATTAATGTACTGCTTGTACACAACGTCCATACGTCCGCGGTATTTTTTTGCCACGTCCATAGTGCCGGTGGAATTGTCAACCGCAATGCTGGGCTTTATTCCGAGAACATTTGCACCGAATCGGGCAACACCGGAGCATCTGCCTCCCTTGTGGAGATACTCAAGACTGTTAAGTACGAATGTTGCCGAAACCTTTGGCACAAGCTTATTGACCTTGTCGGCAATTTTCTTTGCATCCATACCCTTGTCACGAAAATCACACGCCTTTAGAACAAGCAATCCCATAGCGGTACACAGTGATTTTGAATCAATGCAGTAAACATCGTCAAATTCCGCCGACGCGATAACGGCGTTTTGATATGATGAGGAAATTGCCGAGCTCAGTCCAATATGAACCACCTTGCATCCGTTTTGAACCGCCTCGTTAAACACCTCAAAATATTCGCCGGGTGTAACTGCCGCTGTTTTTGGAAGCTCGCCTGTTTCGCTGACATACTTATAAATATCTGCAGGCTTTATATCCACACCGTCACGGTAGCTTTTGTCGCCTAAAAGTATTGACAGAGGAATAATCTTAATGCCGTTTTCTTTTATCAAATAATCCGGCAAATCGCAGGTTGAATCAGCCGTGATTAAAATATTTTTATTCTGCAAACCTATTCCTCCTTTTTGAGAATTATATCATTTTATGGACAAACGTCAATAATTCATTTAAACTCTTTATATATTATTTATGTTTTTTTATCATATATCACAATTATTTTGAGCCGAAATTAATTTTAACGGTTTTAATTTCACTCTTAGGATATGACTTATCAAAGGTAATTTTCAAAACCTGTTTATTTCCCGAGGCTCTGATTGAGGCAGTGTAAGAAATATCAAACTCGTTATCCTTGCCCTCGTTGATTATTACGGAATAACTGCCGTTATCAATATTGTTCTGAGCAAATTCATAACCGCTTTTTGATGTGATTTCCAAGTAAGAATCGGTAATTTTTACCTTGTCGGCATTTTTAATATCATTAGTCTGGGAAGCATAGCTCAGGGTTTGAGTTGTTATACTGCTGTCAAATTCGGGAGAATACGATATCCAGTCAATAATCTTGTCGCTTTGGGAGCCGGCAGACTGATTATTTTCGGTATAGCTCCAGGATTTTTCGGCAACCTCTCTCGGGTCGGATATTTTATATTGGTCGTTTGCCTCAAATACCATAGACCTTTCGGTAACATAAAAATTGTTATTCTTATCAAGGCTAAGCTCAAAATAAATATATCCTGCCTGCTGCACCTCGTCTGTATCCTTGTATTCTATATTAACGCCTATTTTAATACAAATATGATTTTTACTGTTAATATAGTAATTGCCGATACCCTTGCTCCACTTGTCAATTGTGCAGTATTCGCCGTTTTCCTTTTGAAGCGCTCTTGCATAGCCGGCATATCCGTTGGTGGCTATGCCTGTGGTTTTGTTGTATGCAATGGTTTTCTGCCCTGCAATCATAGACACCTGTATGGTTTTTTTACAGCTTTTTAACTGACTTACTTCCTCTGTAATATCCTCGTCAAGAATATTGCTCCAGGTGCTTCGGGACGCCAGCGTAACCTTATACGCCTCCTTGCCGTCACTGCCCTTTACAATATTAAGCACGTACAAATCGTAAATATACTGCTTTGATGTGTCGTCAACTCCGCTGACGGCACGGATAATCAGCTCCTTGTCGTCATCTGCGTCAAAGTTGGCATAATACATCTGTGGGGCCTCAACATCAATCATTGAGCTCCAATTTTCAAAGGCGGTTTCGTTATCGCCGTGAACAAGCAAAACACCGTTATTGGTTTTGTAAAGGCTGAAGCCGTCATCCTTAAGCTCGGCAAGCAAAACCTTATTTGAATTTTTTTCGGTGGCAGGAGCCTTGGTAACTGTTGTAAGATTGGCACTGGGTACATTGTCTGCACCGGCATTACCGCTTGTGTAATGATAAACACCCACAACAACGCCTACGGCTACTACAAGAACAACCAGCACTCTTAAAAAATATTTCATTTAATCACCTTTTGTACCGAGTCTGCGTATTTATCGGAATAATTAAATTTAACCTTCTTTTTGTTAACTATGTTATAGCAAGTGCCTGTGGCTAAGGCAAATATGTGTTTATCGTGCTTTAAAGAATCACTGTAAACATCCACAACCTGAATTTCGTCCTTGTCAAATTCACTGTAAAGACGGCGCACCTTCTCTTCATCACGGCAGTTTTCGCCGATGATAGCACCTGTTTTTCTGCTGTGCCTTGTGCAGATAAGCTTTTCAAAGCCCAAACGGCTTTGAATTTCCTCCAGCAGAAAATCGGGGCTTGCACTTATTACAACCGCATATCTTTCTCTTTCAAGAAACCATGGATTAACCTGCTTTTCGTGCCTGTCCCAAAAGCCTTTAACCGCTTTGTCAAGGGGAATTAAGGGTGCAAACATAAAGCACACCTTTTTAAACTGTGTAAAGCTGATAGCTTTACACAACATCAAAATACCGCACACAAGAACTGCCGGCAGTATTACTATTATCCAGGGGTAATGCAAAAGGCAATATGCTATAAAAAGAGAACCGCTGTCAAAGGGATATATTGTTTTGTCAAAATCGTAAATATCAACTTCCATTAATTATATCTCCCGAGCGTCAAAGGAAATATCAATCCTTTTATCGCTGACAAACTGGGTTAATTTTACGCCTGCCGCATTAAGCATTTTTTTGCTGGCGATTGTGTCATCGCTGTCGGCGTATTTGTCGGATATGTAAATTACTTCCTTAATTCCGCTTTGAATTATTGCCTTTGCACATTCATTGCAGGGGAACAGCGCCACAAAAATTCTTGAACCGCTGAGATTTCTTCCGCCGGCATTGAGAATTGCATTAAGCTCTGCGTGACACACAAAGGGATATTTTGTGTCATTTGATTTTTCGGCAGTTCTTTCCCAGGGGAACTCATCGTCACTGCACCCTCTGGGGAAGCCGTTGTATCCCACGGACATAATTTTATTGTCGTTGCTTACTATGCAGGCGCCTACCTGAGTATTTGGGTCCTTACTGCGCATTGCCGAAAGCAGGGATACGCCCATAAAATATTCATCCCAGGAAATATAGTCTTCTCTTTTAGGCATAACATATCCTCCTTAAAAGATTGTTTTTACTTTAATGCGTCAACAAATTCATCAAGCTGCGGGCAGTCAACATCCTCAATATTTCCGCTGTCAACAAGCTTTGCAATATCGGGATTTATCGGAAGCTTTGCAAGCACGGGAACATTCAGCTCCTCGGCAGTTTCATCAATCTGAGATTCGCCGAAAACATTTATTTTTTTGCCGCAGTCGGGGCACTGATAATAGCTCATATTTTCAATAAGTCCCAGCACGGGAACATCCATAAGCTTAGCCATATTGTACGCCTTGTTAACTATCATTTTAACAAGGTCCTGAGGTGTGGAAACTATCACTATTCCGTCAACCGGCAGAGATTGAAACACGGTAAGAGCAACGTCGCCTGTTCCCGGAGGCATATCAACAAAAAGATAATCCAAATCGCCCCAGTTAACATCTGTCCAAAACTGCTCTATAACACCGCTGATTACGGGACCTCTCCACACTACCGGAGAGTTAACATCCTCCAGCAGAAGATTTATACTCATAAGCTTAATGCCTGTTTTCGTAACGGCAGGCAGAAGTCCTGTTTCATTTTGCATGGCACGGCTTTCAATGCCAAAGGATTTAGGCACCGAAGGTCCTGTAACATCTGCGTCAAGCACACCCACATTAAGCCCTGCCTTACGGCATTTAGCGGCAAGCAGGCAGGAAACAAGGCTTTTTCCCACGCCGCCTTTGCCGGATACAACACCGATAACCTTTTTAATATTTGAAAATTTATTCATCGGCTTGAGAAAATCCTCTTTTGTCGGCTTTCTATCAGCACAGCTGCTTTGGCAGGTTGAACAATCATGTGTACATTCGCTCATATATAAGACTCCCTATATAAATATATAATAATTATTTTCAATTTGATATAATAATATAGCACAACTAACAGAAAATATCAACAACGTGTATTTTTACTTTTTTTAATAGTTGCGTATAACGGTTACAACCCTGCCTAAAATCACAACGCTGTCGGTAATTATAGGCTCATAAGCGTCATTTTCCGGCTGAAGCCTAAAATGACCGTTTTCCTTGTAAAAGCGTTTAACCGTTGCCTCATCATCTATCATTGCAACAACAATTTCGCCGTTTTCGGCAACGGGAGTTGACTCAACGATTACAATATCTCCGCTGAGTATGGCGGCATTTATCATTGAATCACCACGAACCCGCAGTGCGAAAAGCTGCTTTCCTCTGCCGGATACGGGAACTGTTATGTAATCCTCTATTGACTCAACGGCGAGAATGGGCACGCCGGCGGTTACGGTGCCCACAAGGGGAACGTGATAAGCCTTTGAGCTTTGGTTGGTAATTCGTATTGTTCTTTTAAGATTGGGGTCACGCTCAATATACCCCGCTTCTTCAAGTGCGTTAAGATTATATTGGACGGTTGAGGTGGATTTTAAACCTACCGCTTTGCCGATTTCTCTTACGGACGGGGCAACACCTTTTTCGTCTATTACATCTTTTATAAAATCAAACACCGCTTTTTGAGTTTTATTAATCGGCTCCAAAAAATCACGTCCTCTATTCAAGCAAATTCTGTTATGGTATTATATATTTATTATATAGTAACATTTATGCATATTTTTGTCAAACATTTGTGCTATGTTTTTAAGGGCATTCGGCAGAATTTAAGTTAATTTAAAAAAAGTGTTGACATTTTATCCGTAATAAGATATAATCTTGCTTGCAATTGAAATGGCTTTATAGCTCAGTTGGCTAGAGCATGCGGTTCATACCCGCAGTGTCACTGGT
>JBJEPO010000157.1:0-7576 GCA_051881275.1 Eubacterium sp.
ACCGTTTAAATAATTCAGCTCTCCTGCATCCTGCGTAAAATTAAAACGCAGCTTGTAGCTGTAAAGCTCCTGACGGAATCTGCCGTGGTTTGTGCCGTATTTACCGTCCGAGCAAAGAGGATGACCGATATGCGCCAAATGTGCCCTAATCTGATGTGTTCTGCCGGTTAAAAGCTCAATTTCAACAAGGCTTACACCATCACGGTAATCAAGAACCCTGTATTTTGTAACAATTTTTTTAGCGTTTTGTGTGGGCGTTTCGCTGACTGTTACCATATTTTTTCTTTCGTCCTTTGTGAGATACGCCGTTAAAGTGTCGCTTTCCTTTTCAAATTTGCCTTGGGCGGCGGCAAGATAATATTTTTCAATTTCTCTGTTTCTGATTTTTTCATTTAGAATTTTCAGCGCAGAGTAATTTTTTGCGCCGATTACTATTCCGCCGGTGTTTCTGTCAATTCTGTTGGCAAGGGCAGGGATAAAGGAATTTTCATCCTCGGCATTCCACTGCTCTGTTTCATATAGATACCGCTTCAGCGAGGATATAAGGGTGTTAATGTATTCCTTGCCGTCGGGGTGACATAATTCCCCCTGCCTTTTGTTCAGCAGAATAATATTGGCGTCCTCATATATTATATCAAGATTTTTCGGTGCCTTTAAAAAATCATAGTGACGCACCTTTTCTTTTAGCATATCATCGTTGATATAAAGCTCAATAATGTCGCCCTCGCTGATTATCTGTTCGGGAGTGCAACGCTTTTTGTTAACCTTGATATTCTTTTTTCTTATCTGCTTGAACATCATTGATTTGGGCAGGCTTTCAAAGGTTTTTAGCAAAAATTTATCAAGCCTCTGACCCTCGTCGTTCTTTTTTACAACAATACTTTTCATAGGTGTATTATATTATATAAATGTTTTTTTTACAAGCATAATAATAAAGCCGGGTTGAAAAATATTAAATAGTGTTATATAATAGTACGAATATGTATTTTTAAGGAAATATTTTGTATGGACAAATTTAAACTTGTAAGCAATTATACGCCCACCGGCGACCAGCCGCAGGCAATAGATGCCCTTGCAAAGGGTGTGCTTAACGGAGATAAGGAGCAGACTCTTATGGGCGTTACCGGCTCCGGCAAAACCTTTACAATGGCAAATATTATTGAAAAGGTTAACAGACCTACTCTTGTACTTGCACATAATAAAACACTTGCGGCTCAGCTTTGCAGTGAGTTCAGGGAGTTTTTCCCCGATAATGCGGTGGAATATTTTGTATCATACTACGACTATTATCAGCCGGAGGCGTATGTGCCTACCACCGATACTTATATTGAAAAGGACTCCGCTGTCAATGACGAAATAGACAAGCTTCGCCACAGTGCAACGGCGGCCTTGTCCGAGCGCAGAGATGTTATTATAGTTGCCTCAGTATCCTGCATTTACTCAATCGGCGACCCTGTTGATTATAAAAATATGGTTATCTCTCTGCGTCAGGGCATGGAAAAGGACAGAGACAGTCTTATAAATAAGCTTGTTGAAATTCAGTATGAGCGCAACGATATTAACTTTGTACGTAATAAATTCAGAGTAAGAGGGGACACCGTTGAAATTTTTCCTGCCGGCAGTAACGGCTCTGCAATAAGAGTGGAATTTTTCGGCGATGAAATAGACAGAATATGCGAAATAAATCCCCTTACCGGCAAGGTAGAGGCAACTCTCAGCCATTGCTGCATTTATCCTGCCTCCCACTATGTTGTAGGCAGGGAAAAGCTTGAAAAAGCATTAAATGATATCTATGACGAAATGGTACAGCGGGTTGTTTATTTTGAGGAAAAGGGCAAGCTGCTGGAGGCTCAGCGTATTAAAGAGCGTACTATGAACGATATTGAAATGCTCCGTGAAACAGGCTTTTGCAAAGGCATTGAAAACTATTCCCGTATTATGAGCAACAGAAAGCCCGGTGAGGCACCCTTTACGCTTTTGGATTATTTTCCCGATGATTTTCTGCTGTTTGTGGACGAAAGCCACGTTATGCTGCCGCAGGTTAGAGGTATGTACGGCGGCGACCGTTCAAGAAAGCAGAGCCTTATTGACTATGGCTTCAGACTGCCGTCGGCGTTTGATAACCGACCGCTGACCTTTGATGAATTTTACGGCAAAATTAATCAGGTTATATTCACCTCAGCCACTCCCGGTGAATTTGAAAAGGGCAAATCAACTCAAATTGTTGAGCAGGTTATCCGTCCCACCGGTCTGCTTGACCCTGAAATTACCGTTAAACCCACCGAGGACCAAATGGACGATTTGGTGTCGGAAATCAATATCCGTATTCAAAGAAAAGAGCGTGTGCTTGTAACAACTCTTACCAAAAAGATGGCGGAGGATTTGACTGCGTATCTTGAAAATTTTGATATTAAGGTAAGATATATGCACCACGATATAGATACCATTGAGCGTATGGAGATTATACGTGATTTGCGTTTGGGTGAATTTGACGTGCTTGTGGGTATTAACCTTCTGCGAGAGGGTCTTGATATTCCCGAGGTGTCGCTTGTGGCAATACTTGACGCAGACAAAGAGGGCTTTCTGCGAAGCGAAACCTCTCTCGTGCAGACCATCGGCAGAGCCGCAAGAAACGCAAACGGCCACGTTATTATGTATGCAGACTGTGTTACTCCGTCAATGGAAAGGGCAATCGGCGAAACTCTCCGCCGCCGAAATATTCAGCAGGAATACAACAAAGCCCACGGCATAACCCCCAAAACCATCAAAAAAGACGTGCGTGATATTATTGAAATCACCACTAAGGAAGCGTACGACAGCCATAACAAGAAGATGACTGCCAAGGAACGCAGGGTTATGATAGAGAAGCTTAATCGTGAAATGAAGGAGGCGGCAAAGCTTCTTGAATTTGAACACGCCGCATTTTTACGTGATAAAATAAAAGAATTACAGGACGATTAATTTATGTTGTTTAAAGATAAAACCTTTTGGAAAAATGCCGTAAGACTGACTGCGCCGGTTGCGCTTCAGAATTTTCTTACAGGCTCCTTTTCGCTGATTGATACGCTTTTTGTCAGCAGTATCGGCACCGCAGCCCTGTCTGCCGTTGGTATGGCAGGTCAGTGGCTTTGGCTGATGAATATGCTGATAATAGGATTTTGCTCAGCCGCTACGGTGTTTGTATCGCAGTATTGGGGCGTAAAAAATATAGGAAAAATACGCAGAGTGTCGGGTATATCAATAATTTTTGTTGTATGTGCCTCGCTGATTTTTACACTTTCCGCCGCAGCTTTTCCCCAATATGTAATAAAGCTGTTCAACTCCGATTCGCAGGTAATAGAGGCAGGAACCGTTTATCTTAAGGCAGTGGCGTTCTCTTATTTTCCCATTGCGTTGACAAATATTCTTGCCGCAATACTGCGTGCTGTGGAAAAGGTAAAATTGCCTATGTACGCATCCTTTTCCACAACGGTAATAAATGTGATTTTGGATTACTGCCTGATTTTCGGTAAATTCGGATTTCCAAAAATGGGAATAAGAGGTGCGGCGGCGGCAACGGTCATCTCCGCTTGGATAGGCTTAGCCGTAATTATTCTTATTTCCTTTGCTCAAAAAAATATACTCATTTCAAGACCGAAGGAATTTTTTGTTTTTTCAAAAAAAGAAATGGTATCATATCTTAAAAAAGCCGCTCCCGTTGTGCTTAACGAAAGTATGTGGGGACTTGGCACCTTTGTTTTCAATGTAATTTTCGGTCATATGGGATATGAATATTTCTCTGCGCTGACTATTGTAAGAAGCTTTGAAAATATGGCGTTTGTACTGTTTATCGGTATTTGCAGTGCCTCCTCTGTTATGATAGGCAAGTCAATAGGGCAGGGCAATATTGAGGATGCGCTGACGGACTCAAAACGCTTTTCGGTTATCGTGCCTGTTTTGGCGGTGATTATTTCCGTTATCACCGTGGTTTTCAGGCATCAGTTTGTAAGCCTGTTCAACACGGGAGGAACCATCAGCACGCTGACAGTTGATACCGCCTCGCTGATGATGATAATTTACGCTGCGGCATTTCCTTTCAGAATGTTTGCTTATTTGCAGATTGTATCTGTTTTCCGTGCAGGAGGAGATACCGTTACCGGCGCTAAGTTTGAGCTTATGTGCCTGTGGCTGTTTTCCGTGCCGGCAGTGGCAGTCAGCGTGTATCTGTTAGGCGTGCCGTTTCTCGCCGCCTACGCAATTATGTTTATCTTTGAGGATATACCGAAAATTATTTTCTGCCTTAAATTTTATTTTTCAAAAAAATGGATAAAGCCTGTTACAAAAGAGGGAAGTGCGGGACTTTCAAAATATATGCAAAGGACGGATGAAAAGAGTGAATAAAAATATTGTAATAAAAGGTGCCAGAGAGCATAATCTAAAAAATATTGATATTGAGCTTCCCAGAGACAGCCTTATTGTATTTACCGGTGTTTCCGGCTCCGGCAAATCCTCCCTTGCATTTGATACGATTTACGCCGAGGGTCAAAGGCGTTATGTTGAGTCATTGTCCTCCTATGCCCGTATGTTTTTGGGACAGATGGACAAGCCGGACGTGGATTATATTGAGGGACTTTCTCCCGCAATATCAATAGACCAGAAAACCACCAGCAATAACCCCCGTTCCACAGTGGGCACGGTTACGGAAATTTATGATTATCTGCGCCTGCTTTATGCAAGAATAGGCATACCCCATTGCCCGGTGTGCGGACGTGAAATCAGTCAGCAGACGGTGGACCAGATTGTAGATACCGTAATGAAGCTGCCTGAGCGTACAAAAATACAGATTATGGCACCTGTTGCCAGAGGTAAAAAAGGCGAATTTGTAAAGGAGCTTGCCGATGTCAGAAAGGCAGGCTTTGTCCGTGTGCGTGTTGACGGCGATGTTTATGATTTGTCCGAGGATATTAAGCTCAGCAAAACCAAAAAGCATAATATTGAGGTAATAGTTGACCGTCTTGTAATAAAGGACGATATTAAATCAAGGCTCAGCGACAGTATTGAAACGGCAACACACCTTACCGACGGCATAGTGCTTGTTGATATTGTAGGCGACAGGGAAGAACTGTTTTCTCTTAACTACGCCTGCCCCGAGCACGGTGCGGCAATTGAGGAAATGAGTCCGAGAATGTTCTCCTTTAACAATCCCTTCGGTGCCTGTCCCAAGTGCGACGGCTTGGGAACCTTTAAGGAGATTGACGAGGAGCTGATTATCCCCGATAAAATGCTGTCAATCAATCAGGGCGCAATTAAAGCCAGCGGCTGGAATGTTGCCGAGGGAGGCTCTATTGCGAGAATGTATATGGAGGCTCTTGCGCAGGAATATAATTTTTCCCTTGATATGCCTGTTGAAATGCTCAGCGACGAGGCTATTGACGTAATACTTTACGGCACAAAGGGTAAAAAAATAAAAATGAAACGTGTTACCTCCTACGGTTCGGGAACATATATGAATGATTTTGAAGGCGTAATCAACAACCTAAAACGCCGTTATAAAGAAACCACCTCGGATTACATTAGAACCGACCTTGAATCAGTAATGCGTGAGTGCAGATGTAAGGAGTGCGGCGGCGCAAGGCTCAAGCCCCAGTCGCTTTCCGTAACGGTAGGCGGTAAAAACATATATGAATTTTGCTCTATGTCCATCGGGGAGGAAATTGAATTTCTCAATTCTCTTACCCTTACATCAAAGCAGCAGATGATAGGCAATCTTGTTATAAGAGAAATTAAAGAACGTCTGGGATTTCTCAATTCCGTAGGACTTGATTATCTTTCGCTTTCACGTGATGCAGGCACGCTTTCCGGCGGTGAGGCTCAGCGTATCCGCCTTGCCACGCAAATAGGCTCGTCCCTTATGGGCGTGCTTTATATACTTGATGAGCCGTCTATCGGACTTCATCAGCGAGATAATGAAAAACTGCTTGCAACCCTGCGCCACCTGCGTGATTTAGGCAACACGCTGATTGTTGTTGAGCACGATGAGGATACCATGCGTGCGGCGGATTATCTTGTGGACATCGGACCCGGGGCAGGAGTTCACGGCGGTGAGCTTATTGCGGCAGGCACTCCAAAGCAGGTTATGGAATGTGAAAAATCTCTGACAGGGCAGTATTTAAGCGGCAAAAGATGTATTCCCGTACCGGATAAGCGCAGAGATGGAAACGGCAAAAAGCTGACGGTTATAGGCGCCTGCGAGAACAATCTGCAAAATATTGAGGTGGAATTTCCGCTGGGTAAATTCGTTGCCGTTACAGGCGTTTCAGGCTCCGGCAAATCCTCTCTTGTAAACGAAATACTTTACAAGCATCTTGCCAACCGTCTTAACCGTGCAAAAAAGCATACAGGTAAATTCAAGTCAATGAAGGGCATAGACGCTCTTGACAAGGTAATCAATATTGACCAGTCACCAATCGGCAGAACTCCCCGCTCAAATCCTGCCACATATACCGGTGTTTTTAACGATATACGTGATTTGTACGCCTCCACTGCCGAGGCGAAAAAAAGAGGCTTTCAGCCCAACAGGTTTTCCTTTAACGTAAAGGGCGGAAGATGCGAAGCCTGTCAGGGCGACGGTATAGTTAAAATAGAAATGCATTTCCTCGCCGATGTTTATGTGCCCTGTGAGGTCTGCGGCGGAAAGCGTTATAACAGGGAAACCCTTGAGGTTAAGTTTAAGGGCAAAAATATATACGATGTGCTTGAAATGACTGTTGACGAGGCTCTTGAATTTTTTGACACCCATACAAAAATTACAAGAAAGCTTAAAACTCTCTCCGAGGTAGGCTTGGGTTATATTAAGCTCGGTCAGCCTGCAACCACTCTTTCCGGAGGCGAGGCTCAGCGTGTAAAGCTTGCTACGGAGCTTGCAAAGCGTTCAACAGGCAAAACAATTTATATCCTTGACGAGCCCACTACGGGTCTGCACACCGCCGACGTTCATCAGCTTATTTATGTACTGAATAAGCTTGTTGACGCAGGTAATACCGTTGTGGTTATTGAGCATAATCTTGATATAATCAAAACTGCCGATTATATTATAGATTTGGGACCCGAGGGCGGTAAAGGCGGCGGTAATGTGGTGGCCTGCGGAACTCCCGAACAGGTGGCACAGATTGACGCCTCTTACACAGGTCAGTATCTTAAAAAGGTTTTATAGCATAAAAATAACCCTTTGGGATTTTGATTTCCCAAAGGGTTTATTGCTTTTATCAGCAGGTGTAGGACCAGGTTATCCTGTCGCCGTTGCAAACAGTGTACATTGAACTGCTTTTTGCCGGCGCAATTCCGTTTACACGGTACATCCATCCGCTGTATTTACCGCAGTCAAATTCATCAAGATTATTGATGCCCTGAACATATACTCCCGTGCTTGTATTTTTCGCTGTAAGCTTAATACCGTTATCCTTGCAGGCTTCCTTTAAAACGTCATACACCGTCTCTTTGCCTGTTATTTCAAATTTGTAATTCTTAATTATGTATCCGTCAGAGGGCACGTATTTGTCGTGACCTGATTTAAGATTGTCCATATTGTCAAGAACTT
>JBJEPO010000158.1:0-7532 GCA_051881275.1 Eubacterium sp.
CCGCTAAAGGGAATAAAGTACGAACGAGGCTTCATCACATTATCCTTATACATATCAAAATTCTTGTAATTATCTGTTTTCAGCGAAAATTTCATAATAGGCATCCTCCGCATAATTTAAAACAATATATATCAATATTAACATATATATCAAATCACTTCAAGTAATAAAAAACTCCCCGATTGGTTCGGGGAGAAAAAGAAATGAATTATATATTTTTCATAATTTCGTCTGCCAAGGCTTCAAGCTCTTTTTCTGTTTCGGAAGTAAGCCTTGTTTTGATTGAAACTGTTTTTTCAATCATATTGATGTCCTTCATTTTTTCAAACTCAGCCTTCATGGTACGTACCGAGCTTGCCGCCCAGCTGTAATTTTCAACAAGGGCAACTGCTCTGTTTTGGAAGGCCTTTGACTGAAGATGATGAAGATAATCCGCCATTGGAGCGAAAACTCCGCCGTCATAGCTGCAAGCCATACAAAGCAAAACACTGTGACGGAAGCCGTCCTCAACACATTCCGCCATATCATCGGTTGAAAGATTGGCTATTGCTACTCTCGGACAGCCCTTTGACTCAAGTGTTTCCTTCATTTTAAAGGCGGCCTTTTCGGTGTTGCCGTGCATTGAAGCGTAGGCAATAAACACACCCTTATCCTCCGGCTCATAAGCCGACCAGGTGTTATAAAGCTTAAGTACATCGCCGATTGTGTCTGTAAGAATCGGTCCGTGGAGAGGACAGATAACATCAATATCAAGTGCCGACGCCTTTTTAAGCAGAGCCTGTACCTGCTTGCCGTACTTGCCTACGATGTTGAAATAATATCTTCTCGCCTCACAGCTCCAGCCCTCATCAGCGTCGGTTGTGCCGAATTTACCGAAAGCGTCGGCGGAAAACAAAACTCTCTCACTGCTTTCGTAGCTAACCATAACCTCCGGCCAGTGCACCATAGGAGCCATTACAAAGGTGAGCGTATGAGTGCCGAGAGAAAGAGCCTCGCCCTCCTTTACAGCAGTAATTCTCGCCTGGTCAACATCGCAGAACTGAGGTGCAAGACGCTTTGCCTGCATACTCATAATAACCTGTGTATCGGGATATTTATCGCAAAATGCCTGAATACCTGCCGAATGGTCCGGCTCTAAATGCTGAACCACAAGATAATCCGGCGTTTTGCCCTCAAGCGCAGATTCAAGCTTGCTCATCCAACGGTCAATGGCAATAGCGTCAACGGTATCCATAACCGCAACCTTTTCATCAAGTATAACGTAAGAATTATACGCCATACCGTTTTCAAGATGGTACTGACCCTCAAACAAGTCAATATCATAATCATTAACGCCGATATATTTTATGCTGTCGGTAACTTTAACGTCCATACTGTACCTCCGAATATGTAAACTGATATTGCAGTACATATATTAACACATAGCACCTAATTATTCAATATATAATTTAAAACATTATCGTCTAAACACTTTGCGGAATATCAGTCTTGTAAGTGGTCCTGCCGCAAATATGTTCCAAAGCAACGCCATGGGGAAATTTTTAATAACGGTGCCCACCCATATAGCAGGAAGCTGAAGCACGCTTTGCTTTGCCATAATTATGTTAAACAATACGGCGGCGGCAAGGCTCATTGTAGGACACATAATCAAAACCGTACAGCCGGACATTACAAGCGTTACAAAAAAATTATTATCCTTTTCAAAGTCAACTAATTTTGAGGCAAGACTGTGACCTATCCTGCTGCCCCAAAGATTTGAAAAAATAAAAACAAGCACAAACATATATGACGCCTCTTTAAGAGCAGGCAGGAATACGGCGTTGGTCATACTGCTGAAGCTTCCGTCCTTTATGTTATAGCCCATTTTAATTGCGACGTTGTAAACCTCCATTCCGTACGCCATGGTAAACGACATAATAAGCGAAAAAATAAAGCTTTCAAATTTTGTTTTCGGCACTTCAAACATCTCCTTTACAAAAAATTAAGCGCATTATGAATAATCATAACACGCTTTGCCGATTTGATTTATCGCTACACGATGAATGCTTTTGCATTACGGCAAGTATTATAACACCGCAAAAATCAAAAATCAAAGGAAAATTTTAGGCTTTTGTGGATTTTTTTACGGTTATATGGTATTATCTGTTTGTAAAAAACTGCGAAAAGGCTGTGAGTTAATGAAAAAAGCTTTAAGCATTCTTGTGGGAATTGTATATGTTATATCCGCTGTATGCACTGTGGCAGGATTTCATTTTTTCTTTGAAGCAGACGAGCAAATGAAATCCTGCGAAAGCAGTGTAAATATATGCAAAAATCTTCAAACGTCTATTGATGCAAATGACTACGAGGCGTTTTTAAAGGAATACGAACAGGCTGAAAAAGCGAATATTAAGCTTGATTACACCGATGAAAATAATTTTACCCAAAATGATATAAAGGCTCTTACAAAAGAGCAGGAGGAAAAAACGGACACGGCAAAAAACAAACGCTTTGCCTGTGTGCTCTTATCGTTTTCGGGAATTTTTCTGATATGCTCAATATCTCTTGTGCTCATACTTAACGCACTTATTATTGCTAAAGACAAAATGAAAAAGGAGAAAAGCTTATGAAATGTCCTGTATGCAACGCACCTGTTAACGGAGATTATGAATATTGTCCAAACTGCGGCTCCACTCTGCCTAAATACAATAATCAAAATTTCTCCGGCACAGACAACGGCTACGTTAATCCTCCCGTAATTCCTCCGGTACAGCCGGACGAAAAGAAAAAAACCAAAAGGGCTGCAATAATTGCCGTAAGCATTGTGGCGGTTGTAATTGCCGCAGCGATAGCCGTTATCGCATTTACCCTGAATTCATCTGAAAAATATGAAATTACCGATTACATAGCGGACAATATTGATTACCAGGGCACTGAGGGTATGGCTTCGGTATCCTCGGAAAAAAGCGACATAGTTAATTTTGAGGCAATGTACAACGATTTGTCCGCAACTGAATATCAAAATGATGAAGCAAGGTTTGATAAGGCCTGTGACATTTTTAATGCCGCCATTGACGTTGAAATCCCCGAAAACAATCAGCTTAAAAACGGTGACAAGGTTCAAATTACAATAAGAATAAACTATGACATAATCAACGACTGTGATTTATTTGACGCCAAGCTCGTGGGCGATGGCACAATATCAAGAACATATATTGTATCCGCATTGGGCGATTTGAGAGAGATTAATCCGTTTTCAATTATCAAATCCGTAAAATATAAGGAAGCCTCAGACAAAACAGTTATTACATACGACAAAAAGTATTCCGAAAAATTCGGCAAATACACCGCCTCATACAGTTATTCGGACAAAGTATATCTTGAAATAACAGACGAAAACGGAAATACTGTTGAGCAAATCACCTTCTCATCATCATACAGCAATGATTCCGACAAAACGGCAACCGTTACCGCTCACCTTAAAAACGGCGAAGAAGAGAATAAAGAAAACGGATTTGTAATAACTCCTGTTAAAAAGCAATATACGGCGCAGGTTGTTACCACTACAACCACTACAACCGCACCTACAACAAAAAAGGATAGCAGAACAGATTTTATAACAGACCAAAATCAGATTGATTACAATGATTATTTGATTTTAAAAGAAAGATGCCTTGAAAAGCGCCGTCAAAAATATCCTGACGCAACCTTTGCACGCTCATACTTTGTATTTAATCAAAATTATTACGAGAAAAATATGTCCTCAACCAATAAGGTTAACGGTATAAACTTTGTATTTTACTGCACGGATTCAGACGGAAACACTGTGCTGACAAGCTGCTGTGCATTTAATGTAAGATACGACAAATACACAGGAGATATTATTGACCCATACGGTGCGGAGCTTACCTTGGGCAAATCAAAATATAATGATTTTGACGAATATATTTCAAAAATTCAGCCGGGAAACTGGGATTATGTGGAAACCTATGAATACTAATTTATCAAATTATTAAATTAACACTTTACTTTAGTAAAGAAATAAAGTATAATGTATTTACCAAACTACTAAGAAAGAGGTTTTTACAATGAAGAAAGCAAAAAAGATTTTGGCTGTTGTATTGGCAGTTTTGATGGTTTGCGTTAGTTTTGCGGCTTGCAGCAAATCAAATGACACCGCCGACACCACAGCGGCAGACAACACCGAGGCAACAGAAAGCGCTTATGACGCAATAGTTGCAAAGGGCACACTTGTAGTAGGTATCACAAACTACGAGCCTATGGACTACAAGGACGCCGAAACAGGCGAATGGACCGGCTTTGACGCTGAATTTGCCACCGCAGTAGCAGAAAAAATGGGCGTTAAGGTTGAATTTGTTGAAATCAACTGGGACAACAAATTTATTGAGCTTAACAGCGGTAACATTGACTGCATCTGGAACGGTATGACAATCTCAGATTCAGTTATAACAAACTGTGATGTATCAAATCCTTATGCCGAGAACAGCCAGGTTGTTGTAATGAAGAAGGACAAGCTTGACAGCTACAAAACCACCGACAGTCTTAAGGATATTGCTATCGCAGTAGAAAAAGGCTCCGCCGGTGAAACAGAAGCAAAGAAGCTTACAAGCAATGTAATTTCTCTTACTGCACAGTCAGACGCTCTTAAAGAGGTTAAGTCAGGCACAGCTGACGCATGCATCATTGACAGCACAATGGCAAACTCAATGACAGCAGACGGCAAAGACTTTGACGATTTGGGCTACACACTTAAGCTGACAACAGAGCAGTACGGTATCGGCTTTAAGAAGGACACCGACATGGCTGAAAAAATCAATGCTATGATTGATGAGCTTAAGGCAGACGGCACACTTAAAAAACTTTCCGAAAAGTATTATATTGACCTTGCTGAATAATACTTGAATTTTTCAGGCAGATGGCTCGGCGGCGTTTTCGCTTACGCTCTCTGCCTATTTTTAGCGTATTAGCGCACTGAATTATAACAAATACAGAGGAGCAAATATATGGGAACTTCGTTTTTAGAAGTAACATTGGAGCTGCTTAAGGGATTTTGGATAAACTGTAAGCTATTCGGAATAACTCTGGCGGCGGCACTGCCGATAGGACTTATTTTAAGCTTCGGCTCAATGTCAAAATTTAAACCGCTTAAATTTCTTGTAAAAATCATAATATGGATAATAAGAGGAACGCCGTTAATGCTCCAGATTATTGTAGTATTTTACGGACCGGGTCTTATTTTCGGCATACAAACAGACAACACCTACCGTTTTAAAGCGGCGGCAATAGCGTTTATAATCAATTACGCCTGCTACTTCTCGGAGATATTCAGAGGCGGAATAGAATCAATATCAAAGGGTCAGCAGGAGGCAGGACTTGTTCTCGGTATGACAAAATCGCAAATATTCTTTAAGGTTACTCTGCTTCAGGTGGTTAAACGAATTGTACCGCCTATGAGCAACGAGATTATCACGCTTGTTAAGGACACCTCCCTTGCAAGAACCATAGCTATTGTTGAGGTAATCAGAATGGGCGAGGACTACATAACCGCCGCCGGACTGATATGGCCGCTGTTCTACACCGCTGTATTCTATCTTGTATTCAACGGCGTACTGACGCTGATTTTCGGCGCAATGGAAAAGAAAATGAGTTATTTTAGGAGTTAATGCAATGGCACTGTTGGAAGTAAAAAATATAGTAAAAAACTTCGGCAAAACTCAGGTATTAAAAGGTATTGATTTTGAGCTTGAAAAAGGTCAGGTTTTATCAATAATCGGCTCCTCCGGCTCGGGAAAAACCACCCTGCTGAGATGCATTAATTTTCTTGAATTTGCCGACGAAGGCACAATTACCGTAAACGGCGAAGTGATTTATGACGGAAAAACAGATAAAAAAATAAAGGAAAAGGAATTAAGGGAAAAACGGCTTCATTTCGGACTTGTATTTCAGTCCTTTAATCTTTTCCCTCAATATAATGTTCTGCAAAATCTTACTCTTGCGCCCCAGCTATTAAAGCGCGGCACAAAAAAGGAGCTTGAGGAAAAGGCGATTGCCCTCATTGAAAGAGTGGGACTGTCGGATAAAATTGAGAATTATCCCTGCCAGCTTTCAGGCGGTCAGCAGCAGCGTGTTGCCATTGCAAGAGCGCTTATGCTTAATCCGGATGTTCTCTGCTTTGACGAGCCTACCTCTGCGCTGGACCCTGCCTTGACGGGAGAGGTGCTGAGAGTTATCAAATCTCTTAAGGACACGGGAAGCACAATGATTGTTGTTACCCACGAGATGGAATTTGCAAAAAACGTATCGGATAAGGTAATATTTATGGCTGACGGAGTTGTTGAAGAAGCAGGCGACCCCAAGCAGATATTTGAAAATCCGCAAAGTGAAAAAACAAAGGCATTTCTTGCTAATTCATTAGAAAAATACTGATTTAGGAAAGGTGAGAGGGACAATGGATTACAGATTTCACTTTACTTACAAGGCAGACGGTATTGTTAAAACCGCCGCCGAAAGCAATGAAGATTTTGACATTGATTTTAAACAGAAGGAAAACGGCTTAAAGGTAATACTGTTTCCTAAAAAAGATGTTGAAATTCTCAATTTTTATGTTGAACGTGATTATAATTATCCGTACAATTCTGCTTTTTTTGCCAACGGCTTTCAGTCCTGGACAGACACAAAGGAGTTTAAAAAGGACGAAAAAATGCCCGGCATCGGCTTAATAGGAAAATCACCCTACGGCAAGGTAATGGGCTTTAAATACGTGGGTGATTACACCTTTGTAAACGAGGAAGCAATGCCCGGAGAATTTCATTCCCACTCTCTTGCTTATATAAGAGATGAGAATAAATTTGACTTTTTCGGCTCTCTTAACGACAAAACCGGCTACACAATAATTTACGCCGATATGAACGAAAATCTTTTGCGTTTTTCAAAAGACCTTGAGGGAATAGTGATTGACAAGCCCTATGAAATTCTTGATTTATTCTTGATTTGCGGTGAATACGACGAGGTTTTCACAAAATACTTTGACGCTCTCGGCGTTAAGCCCATAACAGATGAAAAAATCACCGGCTACACCTCCTGGTACAACTATTATCAAAACATAAACGAGCAGGTTATTTTAAGAGATTTAGGCTCAATCTGCCGTAAAAAGGAATACATCAACACCTTCCAAATTGACGACGGATACCAAACCGCTGTGGGCGACTGGCTGAGTGTTGACAGCAAAAAGTTCCCCTCGGGTATGAAATACATTGCCGACTGCATACACGAAAAAGGCTTTCAGGCAGGACTGTGGCTGGCACCCTTCGGTGCACAGAGAGGCTCCGCCGTTGCAAGAGAGCATCCCGACTGGCTTATCTGCGATGAAAAGAGCAAGCCTATCTGCGTAGGACAAAACTGGGGCGGATTTTACGCTCTTGACATTTACAACGAAGAAGCAAGGCAGTACATAAAAGATGTATTCCACGAGGTTTTGGACGTATGGGGCTTTGACCTTGTTAAGCTTGACTTTCTCTATGCGGCGGCAATAG
>JBJEPO010000159.1:0-7511 GCA_051881275.1 Eubacterium sp.
GTGGTTCTTGCCACGGCAGTGACAGTCACGGTAAACATCGTCAAAAAACGCAGGAAAAATAAATAACAAAAATACGAACAGATTATGTTTAAAATCTGTTCGTATTTTTTATGATCATTATCAAATTAATTAATCAATTATAAAGAAAAACTCAATTAAATAATAACAATATGTTAAGATTTATCAAAAAAAATAAAATAGTGTTGACAATTAAACACAGAGGTATTATATTATAACTGTAATATGTGTAATATCACAGATTAAAACAGTTAATTTCTTTTGGGATTATCGCTTTTTTCAAGAATATAGTCAATGCTCACGTTGTAAAAATCAGATAGCTTTATCAGCGTTTCAATGGGCACCTCCCGCTGTCCGTTTTCGTACCGTGAGTAGCTTACCTGTGTGCAGTTCAAATATTTTGCAAGGTCGGTTTGCTTGTAATCATTGTCTTCACGCAGCTCGCGTATTCTTTTATACATAATCATCACCATCGTGATAATTATATCCAATACCAAATTGGTATATTGATTTATATACCAAAATGGTATATAATTTGTGAAAATAAGGAGTTGATTTATTGAAAAATGTTTTGGAATTTCTTGAAAGCGACGCTGAAAAATTTCCCGATAAAATCGCTTTTAAGGATGAAAATACTGCCGTTAGTTATAAAGAACTGCTTTGTCAGGCGCATAGCATAGGCACGTATATAAGCCGTTTGGTAAATAAACGTAATTCGCCTGTCGCCGTGTATCTTGACAAAAGTCCGAAAGTAATTTCGGCAATGCTTGGCGTGGTTTACAGCGGTAATTTCTACGTTATTATTGACAGTGAAATGCCTTGTGAAAGAATAAATAAAATCTTTTCCACACTGCATCCCTGCGCCGTTATTACCGAGGAAAAGTACCTTGAAGCCTCAAGGTCTCTTGACGCCGATATCATAATAAGCCTTGATGATGCACTTAAATGTCCGGCGGATGAAATACTGCTCGGCACAGTCCGTGAAAAAATGATTGATACGGATACCTTGTACGTGCTTTATACATCCGGCTCTACGGGAGTGCCGAAGGGTGCTGTAATCAGTCACAGAAATGTAATTGCATACAGTCAATGGGTGTGCACGGCATTTGATTTTAATGAAAATACCGTGTTTGCAAATCAAACGCCTTTCTATTTTTCAATGTCTGTTACAGATGTGTATTCAACCCTGCGTTGCGGTGCACAGCTTGTAATTGTGCCAAAGCAGTATTTTACATTTCCCATAAAGCTTATTGATTTTCTCAATGACAACAAAATCAATACAATTTATTGGGTGCCATCGGCTTTATCAATAGTGTCAAATTTCAGGCTCTTTGATATAGCAAAGCCAAGGTATCTTGAAAGGGTGCTTTTTGCAGGTGAGGTAATGCCCACTAAACAGTTGAATTATTGGATAAATAATCTTGACGGTGTCACCTTTGCAAACCTTTACGGTCCTACGGAGACCACAGATATTTGCACCTATTTCGTTGTAAACCGTAAATTCAGTGATGATGAGCCTTTGCCAATCGGCAGGCACTGTGATAACTGTTGTGTTGACGTGGTTAACGAAAAAGGGGAGAGAGCAAAGCCCGGCGAGGAAGGCGAGCTGTATGTAAGAGGCGGCTTTTTGTCCTCGGGATATTATAACAATCCTCAGAAAACAGCCGCCGCCTTTGTGCAAAATCCCCTTAATACCGCCTATCCCGAAATTACATACAAAACAGGGGATTTGGTAAAGGAAAATGAAAACGGCGAGCTGGTTTATATCTGCCGAAAGGATTACCAGATTAAGCACATGGGTTACAGAATTGAGCTTGGTGAAATTGAAGCCGCCGCAGGTTCACTTGACGGTATGCAGGAATGTGCCTGTGTTTTTGATGATGATAATGATAAAATTGTGCTGATTTACTGCGCTTCAAAAACAGATGATGAAAAGGTGATAAAATCCCTTTCAAATAAACTGCCTGCATATCTTATGCCCAATAAGCTTATTAAGCTGCGAAGTATGCCTCATAACCAAAACGGCAAAATTGACCGCAAATATTTAAAAACAGTTATATAAGATAACAGAAAAGAGGAAATATTATGGAAAAGATTATTGAAATTATTAAGGATATTAAACCCGGCACTAATGTGTGTGAAGCAACAAGGCTTATTGACGATAAAATACTTGATTCCCTGGCTATGATAACACTTGTGGCAGAGCTTTCCGATGAATTTGACGTGGAAATTACAGCAAGAGATATTGTACCCGAGAATTTTGAAACTCCCGCCGCAATCAAAAAAATGATTGAAAGGCTTGAGGACGAGGACTGATAAATGATAAGCTATACCTCATTTGTATTTTTTATTGCCTTTTTCGGCGTGGTTTATATTCTTTATTCTCTTGCACCGTTAAAGGCAAAATGGTGCGTGCTTCTTGCCGGGTCATACTTTTTCTACTTTGTGTCTGCAAAAAAGCACATTATACCTATTATTATCACAACCCTTGCCGTGTGGGCGGCAGGTCTTGTAATTCAAACGCTGAATGATAAATTTAAGATTAAGAAAAAATCACTTTCAAGGGATGAAAGAAAAATACTTAAGCAAAGGTATAAAGCCTATAAATCCATTGCGCTTTTTGCCGGTGTGTCCGTAAGTATTGCATTGCTTTTGATATGTAAATATTCAAACTTTTTTATCACCACCTCAAATGCTCTGTTTTCATCGTCATTTAAAGAGGTTGATATAGTTCAGCCCTTGGGTATATCTTTCTATACGCTTCAGGCTGTAAGCTATATTATCGATATTTACAGAGGAAAGTATGACGCCTGCAAAAATCCTTTTAGAGTGTCATTGTATCTTTCCTTTATGCTGACGGTGGTTGAGGGTCCCGTGGCAAGATATGACCAGCTTGGCACACAGATAAATACCTGTAAAAAGTTCAGCACTGCAGATTTGGTTTACGGTGCACAGCGTGTTGTGTGGGGACTGTTTAAAAAAATAGTTATTGCCGACAGAGCCGCCGTATTTGTTAACGCCGTCTTTTCCGAAAGCGATAATTTCAGCGGAGCAGTGGTTTTATTTGCAATACTGTTTTATACGCTCCAGCTTTACTGTGAATTTTCCGGCGTTATGGATGTTGTCAGCGGTATGGGCGAAATGATGGGTATAAATCTTCCCTCAAACTTTAATCAGCCGTTTTTTGCAAAAACCATCAACGAATTTTGGCAGAGATGGCATATTACCTTAGGCGGATGGCTGAGAGATTACATATTTTATCCCATTTCGCTTTCAAAGCCATTTCGTAATTTTATGAAGCTTTCGTCAAAACGCTTTAACGCTTATTATGCAAATCTTGTGCCCACGGCGGTCGCTTTGTTTTTCGTTTGGTTCGGAAACGGCTTTTGGCACGGCTCCGGCTGGAAGTATGTCTGCTACGGCTTGTACTACTATGCTTTGATGATGCTTGGTCTGTTTTTTGAACCGCTTTTTGCAAAAATTTGCAATGGGTTAAAAATCAACCGTACATCAAGGCCCTACCGCATTTTTCAGATTGCAAGAACATTTGTAATTGTTAATGTAGGTATGCTTATTTTCCGTGCCGATACAATAAATCAGGCGTTTAGTATGATTAAATCCGTGTTTACCGGATTTGATTTGTCAGTGCTTATGCCCGGTCATAAAAACGGAATAGGTCTTGCCCTTGCGGACTATCTTGTTATTGTTCTGTCCGTAATAATACTTTTCGTAGTGGGACTTGTTAAAGAAAAGGGCGTTGATATACGAAAAGAGGTGTCCTCTCTGCCCTTTGCACTGAAATTCGTCATTTATATGGCTTCAATTTTTGCCGTAATTATTTTCGGTGCCTACGGCGAGGGATACGGCGTTGTTGATTTGATTTATGCTAATTTCTAAAGGAATTTGTGATTTGTTATGAATAAAATTGATAAAAAGTACGTTAGTTATTTAAAGGTGCTGTCCTTTTTATTGGTCTTTTTAATTTTGCTTGAGGGACTCTCCTTTACCGTATTTTCTCAGGCAAATGCCTCGTCGTTTAAAAATAAATATTCAAAGGCATACTCCTTTATGGCAGAGCCGGAAAATTCCATTCAGGTAGCCTGTATCGGCAACAGCGATTTGTATTCCGGATTTGTTCCTGCAAAGCTTTTCAGGGAATACGGCTATGTCAGCACTGTAATAGGCTCACCCCGTCAAAGCCCCAAAAAATCATATATTCTGCTTACCGAGCTGCTAAAAAAGCAAAATCCTAAAATTGTGATATTAGAAACGGATATGCTTTACGATGAGGATATTAAAGAGCGTAATTTGAATACTGACGACTCACGTAACAGCGAGCAGATTAATGACCTTTTAGCCTTTTTTGATGAGGATAATTTTAAAACCGCCATTGAGGAGCATTGCAGTATTTTTATGTTCCATAACAGGTGGAAAACCTTTGGCAGACCCGATAAAT
Organism: Eubacterium sp.; assembly: GCA_051881275.1. Classification (GTDB taxonomy): domain Bacteria; phylum Bacillota; class Clostridia; order Oscillospirales; family Acutalibacteraceae; genus Eubacterium_R. Next base: position 4,475 of record JBJEPO010000159.1, read on the forward strand.
CCACGGATAAGGTAAACACCCACGGCTATAAATTCAGTAATAAGGTGCGCCGTGTAAAGCGTAAAATCAAGCTAACCGAAACAGGCGAAACGGAAAAGATTTCAAAGCAGAACAGTGAATATTTTGATAAAATGATTGAGCTTTGTAAATCTAAGGGAATTGCCGTAATTCTTACGGAATTTCCCTCGCTTAATTCCTGGGACGGCAGACGGCATAACACCGTTAAAAAATTAGCCTGGGATTACGGCGTGGAATTTTATGACCTAAACGAATTTGCCGGCGACGTGGGTATAGATGTTAAAAAGGATTTTCGTGACAGGGGAAATCACCTTAATTTTGACGGTGCGGTAAAGGTAACATCGTATTTAGGCAAAATTATCAGCGAAAAATATACCCTTAAAGACTGCCGAAATGACAGTAAATATGACTATTTTGCCTCCACCTGCGACGAATTTGAAAAAGAGAACAGCGTGAAATTATAAATAATAATTTTGTATCCGGCGGGTATTATGCCCGTCGGCTTTGTTTTTGGATTTACAAAAATGAGCCAATGTGATAAAATGGTAAAAGGTGATTGATGTGAGGATAATTATTGTACGCCACGGCGAGCCGGACTATGTTCACGATTCTCTGACCGAAAAAGGCTTCAGGGAGGCTCAGTTGCTGGCAAAACGCCTTGCACCGCTTGACGTAAAGGCGTATTACTGCTCGCCTTTAGGCAGGGCAAAGGACACGGCGGCTCCTACGTTAAAATCGGCAAACCGTCAGGCTGAAACACTTGATTGGCTGCAGGAATTTCGGGGTAAAATCCGAAAGGGCATAAAGGTGCAAGGCTGCTGGGACAGACTGCCTGAGGAGTGGTGCTGTGACGCTGATTTTTACGACAGCGAAAAGTGGCTTGATACAAAAATAATGAAAAGCTATAATGTAAAAAAAGAGTACGAATATGTGTGTAACGGCGTTGACGCCTTGCTTGAAAAACACGGCTACCGCAAAAACGGCAGGACGTATGATGTAATAAATTCCAACCACGATACGATAGTGCTTTTTTGCCATTTCGCCGTGGAATGTGTTATTTTAAGCCATATTCTTTCGGTGTCACCCATGCCCTTGTGGCATAATTTTGTGGCCTTGCCCTCCTCGGTAACAACGCTTATAACCGAGGAAAGACGTGAGGGCACCGCCATTTTTCGTATTCAGCAGTTTGCCGATATTTCACATCTCTATTCGGCAGGGGAGGAACCCTCCTTCGCCGCCAGATACCGTGAATGCTACGGTGATAAAGAACGTAAGTAATTAATTTTAGGAGAAATTTTATGCTTAAACCATCTCTAATTGCAAAAACCGACGCCAAGGCGGATAAATCCCAAATTGCCATAGTCGGCAACGTCAGAATTACATATCTTACAAGTCAGCTTATACGTGTTGAATCGGGCAAATTTACCGACCTTGCCAGCCGTACCGTATGGTTCCGCCGTTTTGACGCAGGTAAAATGAATGTTACCGAGGAAAATGGAAAAATTTTAGTTGAAACTCAGGATGTTATATTTGAAATCAAGTCCGGTAAGCCTCGTAAAGCAACCTTCAAAAGCAACGGTATCAGCCGAAGCTTTTCCCATACCCATAATTTTAAAGGCACCTGCCGTACGCTTGATATGGCGTCAGGCGCAAGACGTCTTGAGGACGGTATTCTCACAATGGAGGGCGTTTATCTTCTTGATGACAGCAAAAATTTCCTGCTTGACGATACCGGGCATTTCGTAAGCCGTCAGGGTGGACGGGATTATTATGCCTTTGCCTACGGCAATGATTACCGTGAAACGCTTAAGGCTTTTTATAAAATCAGCTCTCCCGTACCACTTATTCCGCGATATGCTCTCGGCGTTTGGTGGAGCCGTTATCACGCCTATACCCAGCAGGAATATCTTGATTTGATGAAGCGTTTTAAGGACGAGGATATTCCTCTTACCGTTGCCACAGTTGATATGGACTGGCACTGGGTAAAGGATATTGATAAGAAATTCGGCGTAAAGTACAACGGTTGGACAGGATATAGCTGGAATACCGAGCTTTTCCCGGATTACCGTGAATTTTTAAGAAAGCTTAAAGAGGATAATCTTCACGTTACGCTTAATCTTCACCCTGCCGACGGCGTGCATTGCTTCGAGGATATGTACGAAGAAATGGCGAAGGCAAACGGCATTGACCCTGCATCAAAGCAAAAGGTTGATTTTAAGTGCGGCAGTGATGATTTTTGGAATTCATATTTTGATATTTTACATAAGCCCTATGAAAAAGAGGGCGTTGACTTTTGGTGGATTGACTGGCAGCAGGGCAAAAAAAGCGATGTTCCCGGTCTTGACCCGCTTACCGTGCTTAATCATTATCACACCCTTGATAATGCCGAGGACGGCAGAATGCCTATGATTTTGTCACGCTATGCAGGTCTTGGCTCCCATAGGTATCCCCTTGGCTTTTCCGGCGATACCTTTATTAATTGGAAAACACTTGATTTTCAGCCGTATTTCACCGCCAATGCCGCCAACGCCGCATATAGCTGGTGGAGTCACGATATCGGCGGTCATCATTTCGGTTACCGTGATGACGATTTGTATTTACGCTGGATTCAGTTCGGTGCTTTTTCGCCTGTTTTAAGGCTTCATTCAACCGCTACGGAAATTTTAGGCAAGGAGCCTTGGAAATACAGAAGTGAAATTTATAAATGCGCTAAAGAGTGGCTTCGCTTCAGACATAAGCTTATTCCGTACATTTTCACTATGGATTACCGTACCCATAATGAATCACTTGCCTTGTGCGAGCCTATGTATTATCAGTATCCCAACAAAGGCGAGGCATACAAGGTAAAAAATCAGTATTTGTTCGGCAGTGAGCTTATTGTTTGTCCAATTACACAGCCTCAGCATAAGGAAATCTGTATGGGCAGTACAAAATGCTATATTCCAAAAGGCAGATGGGTTGATATTTTTACAAATCAGGTATATAACGGCGAAAAAATGCTTGATTTATACAGGGATAT
>JBJEPO010000160.1:0-7491 GCA_051881275.1 Eubacterium sp.
GTGGGTCAGGGAAAAGCACTTTTTCAAGAAAGCTCCGGGAGATTACAAAAATAGATTTGTATAATCTTGATACTCTGTATTGGAACAGTGACGGCTCTCATATTCAAAGAAGTGAGTTTATTGAAAAACAGGAGAAAATAATCAGCGGTGAAAGTTGGATTATTGACGGCAATTTCAGAAACACGCTGGAAATGCGAATTAAAAACGCTGATTTGGTATTCTTTTTAGATTTGCCGACTCAAGTATGCATCAACGGTGCGATTAACAGAGGAGAACGTCCCGAACTGCCCTGCAAATTACCTGTAAATGACGAGCTTATTGATTTTATAAAGAATTTCAATACAGATGTAAAGCCGAAAATACTTGAGCTTTTTAATAAGTACAACAGTAATGTAATTACCTTTAAATCTCACAGACAGGCTGACGATTATTATTTGATTGAAAAAGACCTTTGCCCCGAAGCATTAGAGCTTCAGTACGAGGAAGTAAAGGCGGTTAAATGGGCAGACTGCGATGAAATTAAGGAAATGATTTCACAGGGTAAATTTATACCCTATTATCCCCATTTCATTGAAACGCTGTTCAGTATGAAAAATACCTATGGTTCTATAAGAGATTGGAGGCCGGGGGATTAATATGAAACAAAAATCAAATACCGTTGACCTGACTCTAAAAACGGACAAAGGCATATTTAACCACAATCCCAACAAGGATTTAAAGCTGATAATTACAAACGAGGTTGAATAATGATGCAGAATATTTATGATAATAACGATTTTTTCAAAGAGTACAAAAAACTAAGGGAAACCGACAGTAACTATAATGTTCTGCTTGAACAGCCTGCTATGAAAAAACTACTCCCCGATATAACTGACTGCAATGTTCTTGATTTGGGGTGCGGTTTCGGTAATAACTGTATGGATTTTGTAAATATGGGAGCAAGGTCTGTAACAGGTGTTGATATTTCAAAAAATATGATTAAAATGGCTGTGGAAAATAACAGCCACCGTCTGATTAAATATGTAAATATGCCTCTTGAAAATTTATCCGAATTACAGGGAAAATATGATTTTGCTTACAGTTCTCTGTGCTTTAATTATATTGAAAGCTTCGGCAAATTAATTAATGATATTTTCAATAAGCTGAATAAAGGCGGTATGCTCTTGTTTTCGCAGGAGCATCCTATTGTTACTGCCGGTGCAGGCGTAACGAACAAATATATAACCGATGATGAAACAGGCAGGCGTGTATTTTGCCTTTCGGGATACAATGATAAAGGCATTCGGCGTGTTGAAAAATGGTATGTTGACGGAGTAATAAAATATCACAGAACTTTTTCGGACATTATAAATACCCTTTGTAAAACGGGCTTTAAAATAATGTATGTTGAGGAACCGGTGCCGGATGATTACGCTTTATCAAAAAGAGAAGGACTGAAAAAGGAGTTTATAAAACCGACTTTTCTTATAATAAAAGCAGTTAAGGAGTAAATTATGTGGTGCTTTAATGATGATAAAACAAGTCCTGTAATTTCTGCACAAAAGCATATTGAGTCCTGTCATAAAAGCAAAATTGACAGCCTGCCTGAAACTGCTGTTTTGTTCTTTATGCACGGCGGAGTTAAATTTGTCAGAAATAATTATAAAACAAAGATAATTTCCGAAGAATTCCCGAGGTTTTTACATTCCTGTCCTATATATGCATTGCAGGAGAGTAACGGATTTTGCTTTCTTGACGGCGGAGCAGGTGCACCCCAGGCAGTTGACACGATGGAAACCCTGTCAGCATTAGGAGCAAAAAATATTGTAAGCGTCGGTATGTTCGGTGCTTTTTCCGAGAATATTCAAACAGGGGATATTATAATTCCCAACAAAGCCTTTGTTGAGGAGGGAGCCTCTCTGCACTATTATCCAAGCATTGAATATTCCCTGCCTGATAATGGGCTGCTTAATTCTGCATTAAAGCATATTGACTGCTCAAGAGCTTTTCCCATTGTTTCAACCGACGCAGTATATAGGCAGACTTTTTATAAGGAAAATTTGTGGCGTAGTAAAGGCGTTGTTGGTGTTGATATGGAAACTTCGGCACTATACAGTGTTAGTGAATGCTTAGGCGTTAAAGCGGTCAGTGTGCTTATTGCCTCAGACAAGCATCCGCTTACCCCGGTAGATACCGATTGGAAATGGGAAATGACAACTCAAATCCGTCATTCCTTCTTTGAAAAATGTATAAATTTTGCTTTAACATTATAATTCAACCTATACGCCTCACTTGTTAAAGGGAGGGGGACCGCTTGCGGTGGAGGGATTCACGATATAACAAGTAAAAGCTTTTAGGAATCCCTCCGTCAAATCGGTATGATAAATTATGATTGCAGGCTCAGCATGCAAATTATAATTTCTCTTTCTGCTTTACAATATCTTACTGCTATGTTATAATTTGTTTATAATTATGCATTATTTAACATTTTGCAAAAAACGGCATAGTATATTTAGGATTTATGCGAAAGGTGTTTGTTATGGCATATTACATCATTTTACCCTTTGGGCTTATTGTTTCGTTTATATTCTGCGTTCAGCGCAGTAAAGGCTACAGCTTAAAAAATCTTATGTTTAAATCTGTGTCCAGCCTTTGCTATTTACTTACGTCAGTGTTTGCTTTGTTGTCAAATTCCGATGCGTATGTTTACGGCTCGCTGATAATATTCGGCGGTGCGCTGGGATTGGTAGGGGATATAGCCCTTGATTTAAAGGGCGTTTATAAAAAGGATGAATCTACATATCTTAAAGCAGGATTCATCTTCTTTCTTATAGGTCATATATTCTATACCGCCGCCATAGTTTACTCGCTTAAAATAAAATGGTGGATTGTTCTGCTTTGCGCAGTGCTTAGCTTGATTATCGGCGCAGGAAATGTACTGTCTGCCAATATTATGAAGGTTCATTTCGGCGCATACAGGAAAATAGTATTTATCTACGTTGCTTTTCTTGCTATGACAATGGTTACATCGGTGGTTGCATGTATTATTTCCCATTTTCAAAAGGGTTATGTTATTCTTGCAATTGGTACTGTGCTGTTTCTTTTGTCCGACGCTGTTCTTTCAAACACATTTTTCGGCAGAAACAAGGATAAACCGATTCATTTGTTTATAAATCATTTTCTTTATTATGCAGGTCAGTATATGATTGCGGCGTCGGTATTGTTTATGTAATAATTGGCGGTCATTTGCAAAAAAGTATTGACTTATATTTTAAAGAGTGGTATTATATCTAAGTCGCAAAATTAGATATAAGGGCCATTAGCTCAGTTGGTCAGAGCAACCGGCTCATAACCGGTCGGTCCGGGGTTCGAGTCCCTGATGGCCCACCAAAAGGCATCTCGAATGAGATGCCTTTTTTATTACCGTTATCATAGGAGTAAATAAATGAACAATCAAAATAATTATAATTATCAACAAAACCCTTATCAGCAGCCTTTTCAACAAAATAATTATCCTAATTATCAACCGCCTAAACCACCAAAGAAAAATATTACTGCTATTGTTTTAGGCGTTTGCCTTGGAGTAATTGCGATAGCGTTGATTATTGCAATAATTGTTGTATCCGGATTAAAATCATCAGGTGATGTTGATAATGCAAAAACAGAGGATTACTCGCAGGAATATTCGGATAGTGCTTATGCTGATAATCAGGACGAGGAATATTCGGATAGTTCAAATATAACAACCACTACGGAAAAGGTTAACTCCTTAACACCTCTTGAAGAAAAGCTGGATAATTCAATTTGGTATCTTTATTATCGCCATAATAATGACACTTTTGAGTTTGACACGGAAGAAAAAACTGTAAAATATATTTCTAATGCGCCAAAATACGGAGAAGAAGAATATTCTGCAACGTATGAGTGCGTCGATGAAAATACGATAAAATTTACGATAGAAGCATATAACGAAACATATATTATTACTGACTGCTACGATGCCTCAAAGGTGTTTGTGGAGATTGTATTAGAAGACGGTTCTAATCAGGATGGACACGCAGGTTTTTTAAGTAACGACGAAGATGAGGCAATTGAATTGTTTTCCGAATACTACAATAGCGAAAATTATTAATAAATTAAAATCCGAAAGACTGCATCAGCAATCTTTCGGATATTTTTATGCCTTTAATTGTCTTGTAGGAAGTATGCCTTTCTTTGTGAAGGTATTATAAAGTGCAAATGTTAAAAGAAACATTGTGTAGCCTATTAACGCACCGCTTGCAACGTCTGTAAGATAATGTGCGCCCTGAACCATTCTTGTAAATCCCATAAGATAAACATACGCAGCGGAAAGTCCCATGGCAAGAGGCATAAGCTTTTCAAGCTTTTTTGAAGCGGAGCAGATAAGTATTCCTAAAAATGAGCAGGTTGCCGATAAGGTGTGACCGGAGGGGAAGGAGTCGGGATGACTGTAAATTCCCATATCGTTACCCTTTTGATACCAGGGTGTATATGCGCTGAAATCCGTGCCCTCAAGCATTGCTCTGCTTGTGCGGGGTGTAAGCTTGTCAAGCTTGCCTAAGCTCAATCCGTCCTCGTCAAATAAGCCGTTTGACGCTGCCACCATTTCACGAAATCTTATTCTGTGGGTAAGGGGCTTAAACACCATACATATACGCACTAATATTGACATTATAAGGCAGGCGAGTGATACTGCTTCAAGCTTGTTAAGCGTGCGCCTGTCAATCCTTTTTACTATTAAAACTGCCAAAAGCGCAACGGCAATGCAGATTAAAAAGTACAAAAGCTGGCTTATGTCAACGAACTTTTTTGCAACATTTTCAATTATTTTTTTATATCCTATAACGCTTAAAATGAAAAATCCCAAGGTTGTTATTACATATAAAACAAAATTGAAAAATTTATAAGCGTTTGAGCTGACATTTTTAACAGGATGAACCGCAGGTATTATTCTGCCCAAAATATCAAGGCTTTCGTTTAGGTCGTGACGGCTGACATACAGTATTGTAAAAATCGGTCCCCATAATATCCAGGCAACAGATTCGCCGAAGGCCTCAAAAATAATGCTCAGCTTGTTGTCGGGATTAAATATTGCCTTGTCAATCTGCAAATCACAGAAGGTTCCCCAAATCATCAGTCCTGCCGTTACTATGTAAAAAATAACGGAAAAAATAATTAAATTTCTTTTATTTTTTTCAGTCATAGCACCCTCCTAAAAAATAATTAATTTTAACTTAACATTTATTTTACCAAATCTTAACATAAAATACAATAGCGAAACGATAAACCGTAATTTAAATTATTATTTCGTTGTTGAATATTGGTAATTAATGATTTATAATAAAATATGTTAAAACTTTATTTGCAAAGTGAGGGAGTCTTATGTCCGGCAAAGCCCTGACTACGAGAAAGAAGTTCGGCTATGCGTTCGGTATTTTCACCGAGTCGCTGGTTTATAATATGTTTTATACATATTATCTTACTTTCCTTAATGAAATTGTAGGCATTCAGCCTAAGTACAGCTCAATAATTATTTTTGTGTCAATCGCCTGGGATGCAGTAACCGACCCGATTATCGGCAACTATACAGACCGCCCCGGTGTTGACAAACGAAGGGTTATGAAAATTTCCATACTGCCTCTTGCGGTAATCTTTATTATCGCCTGGACAAGTATCGGCGCAGGCTTTACAAGTCAAACGGCTAAAATTCTTCTATATACCCTTATATCAATGCTGATATGGGTGTTCTATACGATGTATTCAATCCCGTATTACGCCGTTGTTGCAGAGATTACCGAGGACTATGATGAGAGAACACAGATACGTTCTCTTTCCTCACTTCTCAATGCCGTTGCAGTTGGCTTGGGCAATATTCTTCCTGCCCTTGTTCCCACAGTTGCCCTATTGTTAGGCAAAAGGTATGAGAGTAATTCTTATGCGGTGGTTGCGGCAATTATAAGCCTTTTGGCAGTGGTGCTTGGATTTGTCTGCTGTAAATCACTTAACGGTATATACTCGCCAAAGCCAATGCCGGCAAACGGTATTGTTGAAAAGGTTACTGTTAAAAGCACCTTTAAGGCGTTCGGGGATATACTAAAGCTTAAACCTACAAAATATTTTCTTGTTTTCGTATTTTTCTTCCTTGCCACATCCTCTATGATTCAGTCTAATCTTACATATATGGTAATTGACTGTATCGGAATGGAATATGACAAAGGCATAGTTTTTGTAATACTTTCACTTGTGGTTTCTATGGGAATTGTTGTTCCGCTGGTGGAAAAAACCGCCGAGAAAAAGGACAGGCGTTTCGCCGCCATACTTTTTCTTACAATCACATTAATCGGTGAAATTGCAATTAAGCTAATCGGTCTTGACGCACAGATAGGCTCCTTTAAAATTATGTGCGTTGTAAGTCCGGTATTCCTCGGAATAGGCGCAGGCACCTTTTGGACGCTGTTTTATTCCATGGGTTATGATTTGGTGGAGCTTAACGAGTTTAAAACAGGCGAGAGAAGGGAGTCAACAATTACCGCCCTGCCTCAGCTTGTGCAGAAATTCGGCTCTGCTTTCGGTATTCTTGCAGCCGGTCAGCTTCTTTCCGCCTATGGCTACGATTCATCAAAGGATGTTGCAGGCTCCGAGTCACTGTTTGCCACCGTTACCGACCCGCACATCATTAACGGTATGGAGAATATTTCCACGGTAATACCTGCCGTATTCCTTGCGATTTCAATTATCGGCTGTGTTTTCTATCCAATGACAAGAAAAAGATTTAACGCTCTTATGGTTCAGCTTGACAAAAAACGTAAGGGCGAGGATTACACCACGGAAGGCTTTGAAAAGCTGCTTTAATGCAGTAAAATATAAATGAGAGGAAACAAATATGTCTGACAAAAAAATTTACACCGTTGCAACTGCACACCTTGACACAATATGGAGCTGGGATTTTGAAACAACCGTAAGCAAATATATCTACAATACTCTTGTGGATAATTTTGCCCTGTTTAAAAAATATCCCACCTACATTTTCTCCTTTGAGGGCGCATACAGATACGAGCTTATGGAAGAATATTATCCCGATTTGTACAAGGAAATGAAAAAATTTATTAAATCGGGCAGGTGGAATGTTACAGGCTCCGCATACGAAAACGGTGATGTAAATGTTCCGTCACCTGAGGCACTGTTCAGAAATATCCTTTACGGAAACAGCTATTTTGACAAGAAATTCGGCAAGCGCAGTGTTGATATTTATTTGCCGGACTGCTTCGGCTTCGGCTGGGCGTTGCCAAGCGTTGCAAATCACGCAAATTTAAAGGGATTTACTACCCAAAAGCTTGCATGGGGCAGTGCTTACGGCGTGCCCTTTGACATAGGTAAGTGGTACGGTGTTGACGGTAATTACATCTACGCAAGCGTTAATCCTCACGATTATTATTTCACCCTTACAAAGCTTCGTGACTGGGATTTTGTGCAGGATAAGCTTAAGGAAAA
>JBJEPO010000161.1:0-41069 GCA_051881275.1 Eubacterium sp.
GTTCTATCGTTCGTCTTTATTTTGGCTTTACCCCAACATTTGACATAGAGCCTTAAATAATCAATAAAAAAGACTTATAAATAAACAAAAAATCCGAACACACCGTCTGTAACGATGAAGTTCGGATTTTTCTTGTTTGGTCGAGGTGACAGGACTTGAACCTGCGGCATCCTGCTCCCAAAGCAGGCACTCTAGCCAAACTGAGTTACACCTCGGTATATATAATGCAGCTTTCACTGCGGATTTTATATATGTAAAACTCCCGAAGGAGTGTTACGCAGAAGCAATTACGCTCAATGCTTAGATATTCTATAATATAAACATTAATTTGTCAAGAAAAATGTTTAAAAAAATAATAATATGTGCTAAAATTAATATATTGATAAAAAATTTTCACCGAAAGGACTAAATATTATGCAATGGGAATTTAATTTACCTGTTAAGCTTGAATTCGGTACAGGCGTAAGAAAAAACATAAAACAGTTCATTGATGAAATAGGCGGTAAAAACGGCGTGCTTGTATGCTCTAAAAGCTTTGCAAAAAACGGCACAGCTCAGGAATTTATTGAGCTTAGCGGCGGCACGCTGAAAGCCGTTTTCAGCGACATACGTCCCAATCCCACCACAGACAACGTAAATGACTGTGTTAAGCTTATGCGCCGTCAAAAGGCTGATTTTGCGGTTGCTTTAGGCGGTGGCTCTCCTATGGACTGCTGCAAGGCGGCATGTGCAATCGCAAAAGGCGATGACATAATTGAGTCATACCACAGCGGCGGCAAGGCAATTAACCCAAATGAAGCAATACCGATGATTGCGGTGACAACCACCTCCGGCACGGCTTCAGAGGTAACAAATATTTCCGTACTTACCGATTTGGCGCAAAATTTAAAGCAACCGATGAATGACCCGGCAATGTACCCGAAAATTGCGGTAATTGACCCGGAGCTTACCATAACCGTGCCTGCGCAAATTACCGCTTCAACAGGTCTTGACGTGCTCAGCCACGCAGTTGAAAGCTATTGGTCAACACTTAATCAGCCTGTTTGCTCCGCCTGTTCCGTTTATGCGGCACGCCTGGTTTTCCGTTGGCTTGAAAAAGCATACAATGAGCCTGACAATCTTACCGCCAGAGAAAAAATGGCGGAGGCGTCAATAGTTGCCGGAGTTGCTTTCAGTCACCCGAGAACAACCGGCTCTCACGCCTGCTCATTTCCGCTGACAAACATTTACGGTGTGCCCCACGGCGAAGCCTGTGCGTTCACCCTTGACTATTTTATCAAATTCAACGCAGACAATGCAGACGATGACGGAAGAATTACCGCTCTTGCAAAGGACTGCGGATTTGACAGTGCTTATGATATGGCAGACGAAATAACGGCTATGAAAAAGCGTATGAAAATGCGCTGTACTTTAACGGAAATCGGATGCACCACAGAGGAGCAGATAAAAGAGCTCACCAAAAAAAGCATGTCAATGTTGATGAAGCGCAACCCTATTGAACTGACCGAAGAAAATATATACGATATGTACAAAAAATTACAGTAAACAAAATCCGCTCTTTGTGAGCGGATTTTGTTTTATAAAACCTTATAGCCTTGCTCTTCCACGGCTTTTTTCAGCCGGCTGTCGGGAATATCGGAATTAAGCGTAAGGACTGCTTCGCCGTCGGTATGGCTTACCCTTGCCTCATCCACCTGAGGCAATGCCTCAAGCGTTTTTTTCACCGTTGCCTCACAATGAGGACACATCATGCCCTCAATTTTCATAGTTTTTGTCATTGACTGCATCTCCTTTAATTCAAAATCAATTTGTTTAATTTTTTTATCTCTTTTTGAACTGTGAAGTTTAAAAAGATTAAGCCTTAACGCATTTGTTACAACGCAGAAGCTGGACAGACTCATTGCGGCGGCGGCAAACATGGGATTTAACTGCCAGCCGAATATGGGAATCCAAATTCCCGCCGCAAGAGGAATACCAATTACATTATAAATAAACGCCCAAAACAGATTTTCACGGATATTCGTAAGGGTTGCACGGCTTAAACGTATTGCCGAGGGCACATCGGACAGCTTACTGTTCATCAAAACCACATCGGCGGCGTCTATGGCAACGTCTGTACCGGCACCGATTGCAATGCCTGTATCTGCGCTTGTAAGGGCAGGAGCATCGTTAATTCCGTCACCTACCATTGCAACCTTACCGTACTTTTTCAGCTTTTGAATTACTTTTTCCTTACCGTCGGGCAGTACGCCTGCTACAACACTGTCAACGCCTGCCTGACGTCCTATTGCATCTGCCGTTGCCTTATTGTCACCTGTCAGCATAACAACCTTTATGCCCATATTTTTAAGCTGTGCCACCGCTGAGGGACTGTCCTCTTTTATTGTATCCGCTACGGCGATAACGCCTGTTAAGCTATCGTTTTCGGAAAACAAAAGCGGAGTTTTGCCCTCTTTTGCCAAGTCGCCGCATTTTGCTCTGACCTCATCGGATATTTTAATTTTACCGCTGACATATTCAAGACTACCTGCAAGCACCTGATTTGAACCGATAACCGCAGTTATTCCGCTGCCTGTAACAGACTGAAAATCACTGCTGTCAAGAAGTTGTACTGACATTTCCTTCCCCTTGCTGACAATAGCTTTAGCCAGCGGATGCTCGCTTTTTATTTCAGCGGAATATGCAAGGGTCATCAGCTTTTCTGCGTTGACATTATCGGCAGGAATTATATCCGTAACCTTTGGCTCGCCTTTTGTAACGGTGCCTGTTTTGTCAAGAACTACAATCTGCGTTTTTCCTGTTTGTTCAAGTGATACGGCGGTTTTAAATAGAATACCGTTTTTTGCACCTACGCCGTTGCCCACCATAATAGCAACAGGAGTTGCAAGACCCAGCGCACAGGGACAGCTTATAACAAGCACGGACACACTGCGATTAAGCGCATAGCCGAAGCCTTCACCGCAAATCAGCCATACAATCAGCGTAATAATTGCAATAACGATAACCGCAGGCACGAAAACGCCCGACACCTTATCGGCAATTTTGGCAATAGGAGCCTTTGTTGACGCCGCATCGCTGACCATTTGAATAATCTGTGACAGTGCAGTATCCTTGCCCACGGCGGCGGCTTTACATTTAACAAATCCCGACTCGTTTATTGTACCTGCAGAAACCTTATCCCCTGCCTTCTTGTCAACAGGAATGCTTTCGCCGGTAAGTGATGATTCGTCTGCGGCGCAATGTCCCTCAACAACAATTCCGTCTGCCGGAATGCTCTCTCCCGGACGGACAACAAATATGTCATCAATCCGCACATCTCCTGTGGGGACAGTCACTTCTTCTCCGTCACGGATAATGCAGGCGGTTTTAGGAGTAAGCTTTACCAAAGACTTTAGTGCGTTGGTGGTTTTGCCCTTTGAATAGGCTTCCAGCAGCTTTCCAACAGTTATAAGAGTAATAATCATAGCCGCCGACTCAAAGTAGAAATCGTGCATATAAGACATTACGGCGGTGTTGTTGCCCTTTAACTGTGCGTCTGTCATTGCAAAAAGCGCCCAAACACTGTAAGCAAAGGAGGCTCCTGAGCCGAGAGCCACAAGGGAATCCATATTAGGCGAACGGTGTATCAAGCCCTTAAATCCGCTGATGAAAAATTTTTGATTAATAACCATAATGACGGTGCATAAAAGCAGTTGAACCAATCCCATGGCTATATGGTTGTCTGCCATAAAAGAGGGCAAAGGAAAATTCCACATCATATGCCCCATTGATATATACATTAATACCAGCAGAAACACCAGCGACCAGATAAGCCTGTTTCTTATTTTCGGAGTTTCGGTATCCTTAAGCTCATCACTGCCGTCGTATGAAGCGCTTTTAGCCTCATCCGTATATTCGGCACCGTAGCCTGCGTCGGTTACGGCTTTTATAATTTTTTCAGGTGATACGCTTCCCCCAACAGTCATTGAATTTGTAAGCAGACTTACATTGCAGTCGGTTACTCCGTCAACGGCTTTTACCGCTTTTTCCACACGGGCAGAGCAGGCGGCACAGCTCATTCCCGTTATATTAAAATGATGCATTAAATCACCTTTATTTCATTAATTTTTGCAGTGTTGACAGCAAATCCTCTACGGTTTCCTCTTTGCCGTCTTTAATATCCTGTGCAACACAGGTGCGTATATGCTCGGACAGCAGTTGTTTATTAAAAGCGTTAAGGGCGGCGTTGGCGGCGGCAACCTGCGTTATTATATCGGTGCAGTATGCGTCGCTTTCCACCATACCCTTTATGCCTCTAATCTGTCCCTCAATTCTGTTAAGACGGTTAATCAGCTTTTTTTGTTCTTCTTCGTCTCTTTTTTTCGTTTTTTTGCAGTTTTCACAGCTCATATACAAAACCTCTTTGAAATTATACCCCCTATGGGTATTTTTATTATATACCCCCATAGGGTATATGTCAATATATTTATCATATTTGCCGAAAGAGTATTGCACACATTACAGAAATATAATATAATCATTGTATAAATAACTAAGGAGAATCGTTATGAAATTTACAAAAAAACTGTTAAGCATATTTTTAGCATGCGTAATGATGTTTACGGCACTGGGTATATCATCTACGGCTTATGCCGCTGACACAAGCACCGTAAGCTTTACCTTTACAGGCACCGAGCGCAACGATTTATATGACGATATTAATGATTACATAAATGATTTAAGATGGGATTATGACTATTACGATGTAATTATGGACAAAAACCTTACAAAAATTGCTATTCAAAGAGCAAAGGATGTTATGGTTTATGCCGACCCGGACACCCTTCCCAACGGAAAATCAATGACCACAAAAATTTTCTCCTACGGTGAGGATTGTTTTGCATTGTGCGGATATGTAACGTCCGTAAATGTTAATAGTATTGCCAATTCCATAGCTGAGTATCTGGTTTACAGCGGTGAATTTTCAAGAAGTGTTTTCAGCGTAGGCTACGGCATTTTCACATACAGCGGTATTACCTCTGTTTATGCCATCTTTTCATTTAATAACGCCGACCAATATTATACCGATTTCACCAAAAAGACAGTTACCGCATCGGTAACATCTCAGCTTTCAAATCTTAAGCTTTACGCCACAACAGAGTATCAAAGCGAATATATAAGAGAAAAAATTACAGGCGTATATACAAAATGCGCCTACGGATACAGTTCAAAAATAAAAATACCCATTGCACAGTTTAACATTACAAGCTCTGACAGCAGTATAACCAAGGTTAAGGACGGCTACATTTATCCCAAGAAAAACGGCAAATACAAGATTTACTTTAAAAACAAGAAGAATTCCAAGCTTGCATACACCATGTCGGATGAAAACAAGCTTACCAAGCCTAAAACCAATATATCATCGCTGAAAAGCACCTCAAAGGGAAAAATGACCGTTAAATGGCAGAAAAACGTAACAAACGCCGACGGCTATCAGGTTCAGTATTCAAAGTCAAGCAAATACAGCAAGTCAAAAACAGTAACCGTAAAGGGCAAAAATTCAACCACAAAAACAATTTCAAAGCTCACTCGCAAGAAAAAATATTATGTAAGAGTAAGAGCCTATGTTGACCAGGGCAACGGAGAAAAGCTTTACTCCGCCTGGGGTCCTTCAAAAAGCGTAAAAATAAAATAACATATAACAAAACGAGATGTATCAGGTCGATACATCTCGTTATTTATTTACAGTCCGAAAGCCGATAAAACAGGTGAGCTTTTACGAACCAATGCCACAAAATCACTAATCTCAACATCTACGCTGTGACTGCCTGCGGTATATTCTTTGCCGTTCATTGTTAAAATCCACTCCCCCGAGGGAATATAAAAATCTTTAACCCTTTGTCCATGTTCAACAATAGGCGCAAAAATAATATCATCACCGAACATATACTGCTGTGAAAGAGTATAGCATTTTTCATCATCGGGAAAATCAACAAACATCGGTCTCATTAAAGGAACACCGGTTTGTGACGCATTATCAAGATTTTTTTCAATATAATCTCTTAATCTTTCACGCAAAAATACAAGGTCTTTAAGTATCTTAAAGTTTTCCTCACCGAAGGACCAAAGCTCGTTAGGGTCGCCGGTAGGCTCTTTAACAGAATGTCTCTCGCCGTGAAGAACACGGTTGCCGTGAACACGCATTACGGGACAGAAAACGCCGAACTGAAACCAGCGCACAATCAATTCTCTGAAATAATCGGTGGTTGTGTCACCGCCGTAAAAGCCGCCTATATCAGTATTCCACCAGGGCATACCGCACATTGACATATTAAGGCCTGCGTTAACCTGGCATTTTAGGCTTTCAAAGGTGGATTTTATATCACCGGACCAAATCAGTGCACCGTATTTTTGACTGCCGAGATATGCGCATCTGGTAAGGGTTATAACATCATCCCTGCCCATTTCGTGAAAGCCGTCATAAGCCATTTTTGCATAATAATAGGGATAAAGCAAGGCGGTCATATCACCTCTGCCCTTATAAAAAATCAGGTTGTCAAAATGCTCCGGATGAATTTCCGGCTCAGCCTCGTCAAACCACACGCCGTCAACGCCGTTATCAAGGTAATTTTCCTTAATTTTACTCCAAACATATTTGCGGGTTTGGGGATTTGTGGCGTCTATTTCAGCCTGCCAGCCGTAGAACGGGAACACTCTGTCGGATCCTCTTGCGGTTCTTATCAGCATATTGTTTTCGCTCATATAACGATAATTTTCGCTGTTTTCATTAACCGTAGGCCATATTGAAACCACAAGCCTTGTACCCATTTTATGAAGCTCATCGGTCATAGCCTTAACGTCTTGCCAATACTTAGGGTCAAAACGGTAGTCCCCCTGCTCAGTCCAATGAAAATAATCGGCAATTATTACCGAAAGGGGTATTCCCTCTTCCTTATACCTGCGTGCAACCTTCAGCAAATCCTCCTGGGTTTCATATCTTAAACGGCTCTGCCAAAAGCCTGTTGCCCAATGAGGTATTTTAGGGCAGTGGCCGGTTAAATCCGCAAGAGCCGAAAGCACCTGCTTAGGCTGTCCGCCGATAACAACATAATCAACAAAACGGCAGGCGTCGGTGCTCCATCTTGTTCTGTTGCAGGAAAGCTCAACGCTTCCGGTGGAAGGCACATTCCATAAAAATCCGTATCCCAACGAGGAATAAACAAAGGGAATTGTGCATTTTGCGTTTGTATTTATAATGTCAAAGGAGCTGCCCTTTAAATCAAAGCGGTTATCCCACTGATGACCCAATCCAAAAAAATGCTCGTCGTCATTGCTTTCAAAGGTTACACGGCTTTTCCACACACCTGAGGCAATATTAAGATGATGCCTTATTCCGTCGCCGAAGGTCAGCTCCGGCTGTTCTTCAAGGAGCTTTTTGCCTCCGCTGAAAAAGAAGATTTTACCGTCGTGATACATTTTAAGCATAAGAGTGCCTGTTGTCATAGTAACATATCTGTCGGTTTCTTCAATTACGCAGTCGGCATCCTGCGGCATAAGATTGTAATTTTCGTCAATCACACTGCAGTCGGGAAATGCCTGCACCCTTATTGCGTTATTTGATACAGGAGTAATACGCACTAATTCGCCTTTGCGTGAAAAAAGTATTTCTTTTTCGCTTACGGTGGTGTTTTTCATATATTTGTCTCCTAAATTCCGAAAACAGTTTATTTAATCTGCTGTTTTTTCAGCTTTTTCATGGTTACGGCGAACATTATAATGCTCAATACTATACATACAAAATCCGCCGTAGGCTGTGCCCAAATAAGTCCTTCAAGGCCCACTGCTTTATCCATTATAATAAGCACCGGAAGATATACCAAGCCCTGTCTGCCTGCCGCAAGAATAAGGGACTGCATACCCTTGCCCATTCCCTGAAATGCAAAGTTTATTATAAACATTATACCTATTGCAAAGCCGGGAGTCATCAGCGCAGTCAACATTTTTACGCCGTATTCAACAACCTGAGCGTCGTCAATAAACAGGCGTATAACCTGCTCCCTGAACACAATATAAAAGACAGTAACCGATGCGCCGATAACAACATTGCAAACCATTGAGAAAAGAATGCTTGATTTCATTCTTGCAAAATTCCTTGCACCGTAGCAATAGCCGACCAACGGCTGTATTCCCTGTCCGAGACCTATCTGGAGCATTGTTACAAGCATATTTGCCTTAAGCGCAACACCCATTGCGGCAACCGCACTGTCGCCGTATTTGATAAGGAACATATTTATAACAATGTTTGAAAGGCTCATCAAAAGATTGTTAAGCGCCGCCGGCATACCTACGCTGACTACGCCCTTTGCAATGCCGTTTCTGCCTGAAAATCTTTTAGGTGATATTGAAAGTATTGATTTTCCTCTGAGAAAATAGATAAGGAAATACAACACGCTTAAAATATTTCCGATAACGGTAGCCATCGCCGCTCCGGCAACGCCGAAATCAAAGCCGAAGGGCATTGAAATGCCGAACAGCTTATCGCCTGTGCCGAGAATAAATATAGGGTCAAGAATTATATTTGCAATCTGTCCGATTATCATTCCGAACATTGACTGCTTTGCGGCACCCTCACCTCTTATGAGATTGCCTGTCATAATTGCCGTAACGCTGAAGGGTGCGCCTAAAGCAATCCAAAACAGATAGTCGCAGGCAAAATCTATGGTGTTGTCCGACGCACCGATAACGTACAGCAACGGACGTCTGAAAGCAACAAATATCACCGCCATAATAACGCCCACTATAATTCCGCCGTAAACACAAAATGAGGAAATGGTTTTGATTTTATCCCTGTTACCCTCACCGAGAGAACGGCTTACAAAGGCACATCCGCCTACGCCGAAAAGATTACCCACCGCTAAAAGCAACAGAAACAAAGGCATTGAAACGGAAACCGCCGCCACCTGATTTGCGTCGTTTGTCTGTCCTACAAAAAATGTATCCGCCAAATTATATACAATATTAATAAGCATTCCCAGCATACTGGGTACAGCCAAAGCCGCAACTGCCCTGGGAATTTTATATTCGCTGAAAATTAATGTGTTATCTCTCTGCGCCATTATTCAAAAAGTAAATCCGAAAGATTTACAAAATCCTCCATTCTTAATTTTTCCGCTCTGATATTTTTATCAAGATTTAACTGTTCAAGAGCACAATATATTTTTTCCTTGTTTAAAGACAGTGAGCTTGCAAGGCTGTTTGCGACCGTTTTTCTGCGCTGAGCAAAGGCCCCTCTCACCACTGCAAAAAACTGCTTTTCACTCTTTACGTTATATTTATTTTCACCGCCGTTAAGGCTGATTTTTATTACTGCGCTGTCAACCTTCGGCGAAGGCATAAAGCATTCCCTGCCCACATCAAAAAGCACTTTTGCGTCGCCGTAATACCTAACTGCCACGGTAACTGCGCCTGCTTCCCTGCTGCCAACCCGGGCACAAAGCCTCTGCGCCGCCTCACGCTGTACCATAACCTCAATTTCATCAATAGGCAGATTGCTTTCAAGCAGAGTCATAATTACCGGAGAGGTTATATAGTACGGCAGATTAGCGCATACCTTTATTTTGGAATATCCCTTAAACTTTTCCTCAAACAATTTAGGCAAATCCATTTTCATAATGTCGCCGGCAACAAGCTCAAAATTAGGATAATCCGCCAAGGTCTCCGCCAGCACGGGATAAAGCCGTTTATCAAGCTCAACGGATACAACCTTGCCGGCAGTACGGCAAAGCTCCTTTGTAAGCACGCCTATGCCGGGCCCCACCTCAAGCACGGCGGTATCGGCGTCTGCATCAAGAGCCTGCGCCATATCGGGACAAACACTGTCGTCTATCAAAAAATTCTGACCCAGTGCCTTTGAAAATGTAAAGCCGAATTTAGACAATATTGAATTTACTGTATTATAATCGCATAAATTATAATCCACCGCAAACGCCTCCTTAATTCAAATGCATATTTTAACATAATATAATAAGTATATCAACATCATTTTTATTAATTATCAAAACAATGTTGACATTTAATATTATTGTGCTATAATAATTGTTAGCCGACTAATATTAGCCGACTAAATATTAAGAGGATGATGAAAATGAAACCGGGACACCACAAATCACCGCCACCCGAAGGAATTATCGGTCCACGTGTTACTTACCTGTCAAGACTGCTTCGTCACAGGTTTAATAATGTTGTTAACGAGATGGGCTTATTTTCGGGACAGCAGGATATTATTTTGTTTTTGTTAGAAAACGAGGGCGCCACCGTAAGCCGATGCGCCAAACATTTAGGCGTTACAAACGCCACTGCCTCCATCAGCATTAAAAGGCTGGAGCACTCGGGCTTTCTTGTAAAAAAAGCGGACGAAAGCAACGCAAGAATTACTAATCTTTACCTTACGGAAAAGGGCAGAAACGTACCCGAATATATCAGAGAAAAAATGGATTCTCAGGAAAAATATATTACCAAAGGTATGACCGAAGAAGAAATTAACGCTTTGTCAAATCTCCTTGACAGAGCAATACAAAACTTAAAGGAGGATGATGCCAATGATTAAAAAGCTGGCAAAATATCTCAAAGGATTATGGCATCTGTGTATAATAAGTGCCGCCGGTATGATAACCGAGGCAATATGCGAGCTTGCTATGCCTTCAATCGCAAACAAAATCTACAACGAGGTTGACGGAGCCTCAGCAGGCGATGCAGATGTAAGAAATTACGTAATCCGAGTGGGACTGCTGATGTTTGCACTGGCAGTAATAGGTCTGTGCGGAGGCCTTGCCACAATGAAATCTTCATCTATCGTAAGCCAGAGGTTTTCATACAGATTAAGACGTGATGTTTATCAAAAAATAAGTGATTTTTCATTCAAAAACATTGACTCTTTTTCCACTTCGTCCCTTACAACAAGAATGACAAACGACATCACTATGCTGCAAAACACTGTGATGATGAGTCTTAGAATGCTTGTAAGGGCGCCTGCTCTGCTTATCGTTTCCGCATTCTTTGCTTTTTCAATAAACGCAAGGCTGTCGTTAATTCTGCTGATTATGCTGCCGATTATGCTGGTAATAATCGTGCTTGTGCTGAAATTCGGTTTTCCGATGTTCCAGAAAATGCAGAAAAAAATTGATAATGTTAACAGAGTGGTACAGGAAAACCTTATAGGCATACGAGTTGTAAAAGCCTTTGTCCGTGAGGATAAGGAGGAAAAGAAATTCCACACCGCCTCCGACGAGCTGGCAAAGCAGGGCTCCAAGGCGGCAGGACTTATTGTAACCTTGATGCCTATTATGATGCTGATGATGAACATAGTAATTGTTTACATCTATTACAAGGGCGCAGGCGACGCCGCCGCAGGCTTAATGGACGTAGGCGAAATATCCGTTCTCTCATCATATATTGTACAGGTTTTGATGAACATTATGATGGTGTCAATGTTCCTGCTTCAGCTTACACGTGCAAAGGCATGCGGTGACCGTGTTGTTGAAGTGCTTGACACCGAAATTGATATTCAAAATCCCGAAAATCCCTACATTCCCGAAAATCCACAGGGTAAAATTGAATTTAAAAACGTTGATTTCAGCTACAATACAAACAAAAAAGACGATAAAATTCTTGACAATATTAATTTTACCGCCGAGCCCGGCTCAATCGTGGGTATAATCGGCTCCACCGGATGCGGAAAATCAAGCCTTGTTAACCTTATACCAAGACTTTATGACGTTACAGCCGGTGAGGTTTTGGTTGACGGCGTAAACGTAAAGGATTACGATTTAAAAGCGCTGCGTGATTTAACCGGCGTTGTACTTCAGAAAAATATTTTATTTACAGGCACAATTAAAGAAAACATACGCTGGGGCAAATCGGACGCCACCGACGAAGAAATAATTGCCGCCTGTAAAGCGGCGCAGGCTCACGACTTTATTATGCGCCAGCCTGACGGCTACGATACGGTGCTTGCTCAGGGCGGACTCAATCTGTCCGGAGGACAAAAGCAAAGGCTCTGTATTGCAAGGGCAATGATAAAAAATCCGAAAATACTTATACTTGACGACTCCACCTCTGCCGTTGATACTGCTACGGAGGCAAAAATCCGTGATAGCTTTTACAGCGAATTTAAAAATACCACTGTAATTATAATAGCCCAAAGAATTTCATCCGTACAGAATGCGGACGAAATAATTGTGCTTGACGACGGAAGAATTGACGGAGTAGGAACACACGATGAACTCATTGAAAGCAATGTGATTTATCAGGAAATTTACAAAACTCAGCAAAAGGGGGTGCTTGAATAATGCCGCCAATGGGACCTCCGGGAAGAGCAAATCCCGCATCTAAGCCTAAAGAGGCGAAAAAATCCTTTACCCGAATATTGAAATATATGGGCAAAAGCAAGCTGCTTTTAATAATTGTATTTCTTATGCTGATTTTAAGCACCGTATGCTCCACAGGGGCATCATACTGGCTAAAGCCTATTCTTAACGACGTTGCCGACTCAATAAGAGCAGGAAATTTTGCAACGGTGGGCGTAAAGCAGTTAATGATTAACCTTGCCATAGTTACGGCATTTTATATAGGTGCTTCCCTGTTTACCTTTATTCAGTCAAGAATTATGGTAAAGCTCTCATACAAGACCACCAACATTATCCGAAAGGATTTGTTTGACCGTCTGCAAACCTTACCGCTGAAATATTTTGACTCAAAAACCCACGGCGAAATAATGAGCCGTTTTACCAACGATGTTGACAATATTCAGAATATGCTGGAGCAGACGATAGTTCAGCTTGTATCCTCTGCCTTTTCGTTTATAAGTATTATCATAATGATGATTGTGCTTAAATGGCAGTTGTTCCTGATTGCCTGCGTATTTCTTGTAATAATGATTGTAAATTCCGCAAATATTGCAAAGAAAACCAAGAAATACTACACAGCACAGCAAAAAGCTTTGGGTGAAATGAACGGTAATATTGAGGAAACAATAGAGGGTATGCGTGTTGTAAAGGTTTTCAACCACGAAAAGCAGGCAACTGAGGAATTTGACGAGTTAAACGATAAATACCGCACCGTTGCTACAAAGGCAAACTTTTACTCGGGTATTATGGGACCCTGCTCCACCGGTATTAACGGGGCATCCTACTCAACCATCGCCCTTGCAGGCGGAATACTTGTACTCACAAGTGCCCTTGATATTGGCACATACTTCACCTTCCTAAGCTATTCAAAGCAGTTCACCCAGCCTATCAACCAGATAATGAACCAGATGAACAACATTTTCTCCGCTCTTGCCGGCGCAGAGCGTGTCTTTGAAATAATGGATATGGAAAGCGAGGTTGACGAGGGTACTGTTACTCTTGAAGAGCAGTCAACACCAAACGGCAAAAGGTGGTTTTGGATTGACGGTGACAAAAGAATCCCTGTTGAGGGCAAGGTTGTATTTGATGACGTTACCTTCTCCTATGTTGAGGACAAAACGGTGCTCAAGCACATTAATCTGTATGCAAAGCCCGGTCAGAAAATTGCCTTTGTAGGCTCCACCGGTGCAGGCAAAACCACAATAACCAACCTTATTAACAGGTTCTACGATATTCAGGACGGCGTAATCACATACGACGGAATAGACGTAAAGCGAATTAAGAAAGCAGATTTACGTCACTCGCTTGCCATGGTGCTTCAGGACACCCATTTGTTCACAGGTACGATAATGGATAATATCCGTTACGGTAATCCCGAGGCAACAGACGAAGAATGTATCGCCGCAGCTAAGCTTGCCTCCGCCCATTCATTTATTAAGCATCTGCCCGACGGCTATCATACGGAGATTACAGGTGACGGTGCAAATCTTTCACAGGGTCAGCGTCAGCTGCTTGCTATTGCAAGAGCCGCAGTTGCAGACCCGCCGGTTATGATACTTGACGAGGCAACCTCGTCGGTAGATACACGAACGGAATACCATATTGAAAAGGGTATGGACTCTCTTATGGAGGGCAGAACGGTATTTGTAATTGCTCACAGGCTTTCAACGGTACGCAACTCCAATGCAATTATGGTGCTTGAGCACGGCGAAATAATTGAACGAGGCGACCACGATGACCTACTGAAGCAAAAAGGCAGATACTATGAGCTTTGTACAGGCAAAGCACAGTTATCATAATAATTATACACACGAAGGCATTATGCTTTCGTGTGTTTTTTTATAAAAAATCTTCAATTCTACGGAGCATAGGTTTATTTTTGTTTGACTTTTGTGTACAATTAAGCCAAGGAAAGCTCGTTAGGGGGAATGATAATGGATCAGATAAAGACCGGAAAATTTATTGCACAGCAAAGAAAGGCAAAGAATTACACACAAAAGCAGCTTGCCGAAAAGCTTATGATAAGCGACAAAACCGTATCAAAATGGGAATGCGGCAAGGGTTTTCCCGAGGTGTCGTTGCTTTTGCCCCTTTGCAATGAATTGGAAATCACAGTAAACGAATTACTGTCCGGCGAAATTTTGCCGGAACAGGAATACAAAATGAAAGCGGAGGAAAATATTATGAAGCTTGTTGAAGAAAGACAGGAAAGCAAAAAGAAAATAATTTTGTCTGCCGTGGTTGCAGGAATAGTGGTTTTGGCAGGGGTGCCTTTGTTCGTAATTTCCGGCGTGGAAAGCCTGACTTTACCTGCCAGAATTGCACTTATCATCATAGGATTAGTGGTGATTGCGGCAGGAATCATTGTTGCATGCATCCTTGACAGAGAGGCAGGTGCCTTTGAATGTCCCAACTGCAAAACCAGATTTGTGCCGGATATGAAAGCCTATATAATGGCACCTCATACCATAACAAAGCGCAAGCTGAAATGCCCCCATTGCAACAAACGCAGTTACTGCAGGCACGTTATGACAAAAAGCGACGAATAAAAAACACATAAAATCAGTAAATCCCCGAACACATTGGTTCGGGGATTTGCTTTACTCTATTTTAATACGGCTGTGCCGTGAGGACCCGCAGTGCAGGAATGTACAAAAAAGTCCCGAACGCATTGTTTCGGGACAAATATCGCAATAATTATCTCTTGGAGAACTGTCGGGGCGTTAAAAAAACAGTCCGGTGGACTGTTTTTAGCTCCGACCGCAACGGCTGTGCCGTGAGGACCCGCAGTGCAGGAATGTACAAAAAAGTCCCGAACGCATTGTTTCGGGACAAATTCCAAAATGATTATCTCTTTGAGAACTGCGGTGCACGACGGGCTGCCTTGAGACCGTACTTCTTTCTTTCCTTCATACGTGGGTCACGAGTAAGGAAGCCTGCCTTCTTAAGAGCAGGACGAAGATTTTCGTCGTACTGAAGAAGCGCTCTTGAAAGGCCGTGACGGATTGCACCTGCCTGACCTGTTACGCCGCCGCCGTTAACACGGCAAACAATGTCAAACTTCTCTGTTGTATCTGTAAGAGTAAGAGGCTGGCGAACGATAACCTTGAGTGTTTCAAGGCCGAAATAATCGTCTATATCTCTGCCGTTGATTGTAATTTTACCTGTACCTGCATAAACACGTACACGAGCAACAGACTCTTTTCTTCTGCCGGTACCGTAGAAATAAGGATTTGATTCGTACATTAGTTATAACCCTCCCTTACATTTCCCAAGCTTCAGGCTTCTGAGCCTCGTGCTTGTGTTCAGCGTTCTTATAAATCTTGCATCTTGTAAGCTGCTTTCTGCCGAGAGTTGTGTCGGGAATCATACCCTTAACGGCAAGCTGCATAGCAAAATCGCTCTTTTCCTTCATAAGAGTGCCGTATTTTACTTCCTTGAGGTTACCAATGTAACCGGTGTGATGCTGATAAAGCTTCTTTTCAAGCTTATTACCTGTAAGAACAGCCTTATCTGTGTTAATAATGATAACAAAATCGCCGCAATCTACGTTAGGTGTGAAAATTGGCTTGTGCTTTCCTCTAAGAAGAACAGCGGCCTCGGCAGCAACACGGCCCAGCGGCTTGTCTGCTGCGTCAATAACATACCATTTGCGCTCAATTTCGTCAGCTTTTGGCATAAATGATGACATAATCTTTCCTCCGTTTAATGATAATCGTTTTTCAACGTGCTGGAATATAATATCACGAAGAACAAAAAACGTCAATACCCAATTTAAAATAAATTCTAATATCTCTCGTTTTCTCTTTTTTTCTTTATTTTTCGTAGCATTTACTCATTTATAATTTACAAAAAGTGTGGTGATTTTATGAATCCCTGCGGCGTAAATATCAGCGCAAGCGCCATTGCCTGCGCCTTAGCAGAGGGGAAATCCGACAGTGAGGTTGAGCTTCTTTCGGCGGTTTTTACCCAGTTGGGCGACAGCTTGGCAACAATAGCCGCCGCAAGAAAATGTAACAGCGACACAAAAAATTGACGGAATAATAATGTATATAAAGTATATAAAAGTTAGCAAAAGGAAAAATTTGAAAAAAATTTAAAAATTACCCCTAATACCTATTGACATTGTAGGTAATGAGTGCTATTATAGTGACAACAAAGACATCAGCCTATATCAGCCGGGCTGAAACAGTAATAGTAATAAAGTGAGGTAATAAAAATGGCTCTTTATAAATCCGTTGCCGACATCATCGGCAAAACACCCCTTGTACACGCTGAAAATTTTGAAAAGCATTACGAGCTGCCGGCAAATATTTATGTTAAGCTGGAATATTTCAATCCGGCAGGCTCGGTTAAGGACAGAATTGCAAAAGCAATCATTGACGACGCCGAGGCTCAGGGCAAGCTTAAACCCGGCTCAACAATTATTGAGCCCACATCAGGTAACACAGGTATAGGTCTTGCGGCTTATGCGGCTGTAAAAGGCTACAAGCTTATAATCACAATGCCCGAATCAATGAGCGTTGAGAGAAGAAACCTTATGAAAGCATACGGCGCCGAGCTGGTGCTTACCGACGCCACAAAAGGAATGAAGGGTGCTATTGCCAAGGCGGAGGAGCTTCACGAAGAAATTGAAGATTCCATTATCGCAGGTCAGTTTGTAAACCCGGTTAATCCCAAGGCTCATTATGAAACCACAGGACCTGAAATCTGGGCAGACACCGACGGCAAGGTTGACATCTTCCTTGCAGGCGTAGGCACAGGCGGAACCGTATCCGGCGTTGGTAAATATCTTAAAGAGCAAAATCCCGACGTTAAGGTAATTGCCCTGGAGCCTGAAAGCTCTCCCGTACTCAGCGAGGGTAAGGCAGGCGCACATAAAATCCAGGGAATCGGCGCAGGCTTTGTGCCCGATACTCTTGATACAAAAATATATGATGAAGTGGTAAAAATTCCTAACGAAGCGGCATTTGAAGTGGGAAGCGAATTTCCTAAGCTTGAGGGCGCATTAGTAGGTATTTCCAGCGGCGGAGCACTGTGGGCGGCAATTCAGGTAGCAAAACGTCCCGAAAATAAGGGCAAGAATATCGTTGTTCTTCTTCCCGATTCCGGCGACAGATATCTTTCCACTCCTCTGCTTGCAAAATAATCAAAATCCCAAAACACCGTATGCTCTGTTTTCAGCGTATGCGGTGTTTTTTGTTTGCATTTAGTATATCAATAGGATATACTACTATTGCAAGCAATATTGAAAGTTTTGATATAATGAAAATGAGAAAGACAAAATATTTAATTTTAACAATACTGGCGGTTATGTTAATCTTTAACGGTTGTACAGGCAATGCGTTACTGCTTACACAGTCACAACAGACGACTGAGGAAACCACAACCGCTGTACACAAATCAAAAAAATACGAATATGATTCACTTGCACAAAGGAATTATTTATCCGATGAGGACAAGGAGATTTACGACGGAATATATGACGCTGTAATGACTCTTTGCCCTTACAAAGCCAAGCATACAAGCAGTGACAGCGAAGAATTTACAGACAAGGTTTGGAAAATACTGCAAAACTGTGTTCTAACGGACCACCCGGAAATTTTTTGGACCGACGGGGGCGGAACAACCTCATGGATAGTTGCCGCCTCTATGGCTAATTACACCTTTGAAATAAAATATTTATTTGACGAGGAAGCAATACACGGGTATTCGGATCGCCTTAAAGCCTGTTTAAACGAGGCTCTGGCACAGTGTCCCGGCGGCAGTGACTACGACAAAGCCCTATGGGCTTACGAATGGATAATAAACAACAGCGATTATGATATAAACACCACGGGACCCCTTGAAACAGGCGCTTACGGAATACTCTGCTATCACAAATCCACCTGTAACGGATATTCAAAGGCGTACCAGATGTTATTGCAAAATTTGGGTATTCCCTGCACCATTGTATCGGGAAAAGCCAACAACGGCACTGCCCACGGCTGGAATGTAATTACCCTTGAATCCCAAATCTACCATGTTGATGTTACCTGGGGTGACCCCACAAATCCCAATGGCAAAAAAATATTAAGCCACGAATATTTCTGCCTGTCCGATGATGAAATAAAGAAAACAAGAACAATAAACGACAGTAAAAAAATCCCCGAATGTAATTCAACAAAGCACAATTACTACGTTTATAATTCCATACTTGTTAAATCTTTGAACAATGCCTCTGTAAAAAAAGCCATAAAATTTGCCTGCGAACAGGGGTATGACACGGCGGAAATAAAATTTGCCGACAGAGAATTGTATGAAAAGGGCGTTCAGGAATATGTTAATGAAGAAAAAATTTTCCCCATTCTTGCGCAGTTAAAGCTTCAGGGCTATAAAATTGAGTCGGGAATTTCACTGTATTACACGGAAAACGAGGATATAAACACACTTACCATTGATTTAAAAAGCAGTGACGATTAATTCATATTGACACAGTCGGATTTAAAATATATAATATCATAATATATAAATTAAATTATAGGAATTAGGAGATTATTTGATGAAAATAAGTCAGATTTTAAAGGATAACAAGGTTACTGTATCCTTTGAGGTTTTTCCGCCTAAGCAGTGGGATAAAATAAACGATACAAAAAATACAGTACGTGAAATGAGCAAGGCAAGGCCGTCATTTATGAGCGTTACCTACGGTGCGGCAGGAACAAGGGCAGGCTTTACCCAAGAGATTGCCAACGAGGTTAAAAGCAACGGCATCACTCCCCTTTCTCATTTAACCTGTCTTACCTCCACAAGAGATAAAATTCACTCGGTTGTAAACGAGCTTAAAGAAAACAATATTGAAAATATACTTGCGCTGAGGGGCGACATACCGGAGGGCTTTGAATTTCCCGACGATATGTATTTTGAGCACGCATACCAGCTTGTAAACGAGATTAAAAGCATGGGCGATTTCTGCGTAGGAGCCGCCTGCTATCCCGAAATTCATCCGGAAAGCAAAAACAGAATTGAGGATATTGAATATCTAAAGCAAAAGGTTGACTGCGGTGTTGAATTTTTAACCTCTCAGATGTTTTTTGACAATGATAAATTTCTCAACTTCTACGAAATGTGCCGTATCAAAGGCATCAACGTACCGATAATCGCAGGTATAATGCCCATAACAAATGCCAATCAAATACGGCGCAGTATGGAGCTTTCAAACTGCAGTGTGCCTAAAAAATTCCATAAGATTATGGAACGCTTCGGCGACGACCCCAACTCAATGAAGCAGGCGGGAACAATTTACGCCACCGAGCAGATAATTGACTTAATGGCAAACGGAATAAACAACATCCACATTTACACAATGAACAAGCCCGATGTGGCACTGTCAATTATGAACGGACTTTCCCACATAATTGACAGTAAATAAAGGAGAGTAATGGACAAGGCTGAAATACTGCGCTATATGCGTACAAACAGCAAAACTCAGAACGAGCAGATTCTCAACTTGGTGGACAAGGCAATGAAGATGACCGAGGAGGCATCGGAGCCTAAGACCATATACAGAATTTTTGACTGTCAGGTGACGGAAAACGCCCTTATAATAGGTGATTTCCGCTTTAACAGTAAAAGGCTGGCGGAAAATTTGCAGGGATGCCGCAGGGTAGTTGTATTCGGCGCAACCCTCGGTACTAAATGCGACATACTGATAAGAAAATCATCTGCCACCGATATTGCTCTCGCCATGGCGGTGCAGGCGTCGGCGGCGTCAAAAATTGAAGAGGTCTGCGATGCGCTGGAGGAAACAATAAAAAAAGAGCACGGCGTATCATTAAGACAGAGATACTCACCGGGATATTTTGACCTTGATATAACGGAGCAAAAAAAGATTTTTAAATTATTGGATATAACAAAAAGGACGGGACTTACGCTGACCGACACCTGTCAAATGGTGCCCTCAAAAAGCGTAACGGCGTTCATAGGAATTGATGACTGATTATGATTAAATATTTTGACGGCGGAATGGGCAGTATGCTCAATCTGCGCCCGGGAGAATTGCCCGAGCAGTTAAATCTAACCGACCCTGACAGAGTTTTTGCCATACACAGAGCATACGCCGAGGCAGGTGCGGACATTATAACCGCCAACACCTTCGGCGCAAACAGGCTTAAATATGATAACTGCGATGAAATCGTAAAAGCAGGCGTTGAGCTTGCTAAAAAAGCAGGTAAAAGGGTTGCCCTTGATTTAGGACCCACAGGAAAGCTGCTTAAGCCTATGGGTGATTTGGATTTTGAGGACTGCATAGATTTATACGCCCAGGTTGTAAACGCCGGAAAGGACGGAGCCGACCTTGTATTAATTGAAACCATGGGTGACACATACGAAATAAAGGCGGCGATTTTGGCGGCTAAGGAAAGCTGTGATTTGCCTGTTTTCGTATCAATGATTTTTGACGAAAAAGGCAGGCTCCTTACCGGTGCAGACGTAAAAACCGCCTGTGCCGTTGTTGAGGGCTTAGGTGCAGACGTTATAGGACTTAACTGCGGAATGGGTCCCAAGCAGATGATTCCCCTTGTAAAAGAGCTGTCGGAATGTACATCTCTGCCGATTTTGGTAAATCCCAACGCAGGACTGCCGGAATCAGTTGACGGCAAAACGGTTTACAATGTTGACCCGGAGGAATTTTCCGATTTAATGGTGCAGATTGCAGAAATAGGCGTGTCCTATTTAGGCGGCTGCTGCGGAACCACACCGGAGCATATAAAGGCTTTGATTAATAAAACAAAGAGCATACCTGACTCTGTTCCGGAATTTAAGCATACCACCTTGGTATCAAGCTATTCCCAATGCGTAGAATTAAGCGAAAAGGGCAAGGTAATCGGCGAGAGAATCAATCCCACAGGCAAAAAGCTACTCAAACAGGCTTTGCGGGACAACGATATGGATTATATTCTCCGTGAGGGAATTACCCAAAAGGACTGCGGTGCACATATTCTTGACGTAAACGTGGGATTGCCCGAAATTGATGAGGTAAAAATGCTCAGCCGTGCCGTTTTTGAGCTTCAGTCGGTGCTTGATTTACCTTTACAGCTTGATTCCTCCAACGAGGAGGCTATGGAAAGGGCGCTGAGAATTTACAACGGCAAGGCAATGATAAACTCCGTTAACGGCAAAAAATCATCTATGGAAAAAATATTTCCGCTGGCTAAAAAATACGGCGGTGTTGTGGTTTGCCTTTGCCTTGACGAAAACGGTATTCCCGAAACTGCCCAAGGCAGAATTGCCATTGCAGAAAAGATAATTAACACCGCCGCCGAGTACGGCATTGATAAAAAGGATTTGGCAGTGGACGCGCTTACAATGACCATCAGCACAAACAAGGATAACGCCGTTGAGACCCTGAAAGCCGTTGATTATATAAGAAACACCTTAGGTGTTAACACGGTGCTGGGCGTTTCAAACATCAGCTTCGGTCTGCCGAAAAGAGAGTCAATCAACACGGCATTTTACACAATGGCTATGCAAAAGGGCTTAAGCGCAGGCATAATCAACCCGAAATCCGCGCCGATGATGAACGCTTATTATTCCTTCAACGCTCTTGCAGGTCTTGACGACAACTGCACGGAATATATAAATTCCGCCGTTGAAGCTCAAGCTACGGTAAGTGCATCGACAATCACACTTGAAGAAGCCATCATAAAGGGTATGAAGGAGGAAAGCGCAAGCTGTGCAAAGGAGCTTTTGAAAAGCGACGAGCCTCTTGAAATAATCAACAAATACGTTATTCCGGCTCTTGACAAGGTTGGCGACGGCTTTGAAAAGAACACAATTTTCCTGCCTCAGCTGCTTATGTCGGCAGATTCCGCAAAGGCGGCGTTTGATGTAATAAAATCTCACATTACCGTCAGCGGTGAAAAGCAGGTAAAGGGCGAAAAAATAATAATTGCCACCGTTGAGGGCGATATTCACGATATAGGCAAAAACATAGTAAAGGTTCTGCTTGAAAATTACGGATTTGACGTAATTGATTTGGGCAAGGACGTAAAATGCGAAAAGGTGCTGGAGGAAACAGTAAATTCCGGCGCAAGGCTTGTGGGTCTGTCGGCACTGATGACCACCACCGTACCGAATATGGAAAAAACCATAAAGCTTATTCACGATAACACCGACGCAAAGGTATTTGTAGGCGGTGCAGTGCTTACAAAATCCTATGCCGAAATGATAAACGCCGATTATTACGCAAAGGACGCAATGGAAAGCGTAAGATACGCTCAGCAGTATTTCGGCAAAACCGATGAAACAGAGTGATTTAGAATTATGATGATATCAACTAAGGGCAGATACGCCTTGAGAATTATGATTGACCTGGCACAGCACAATGACGGCTCCTTTATTTCCCTGTCGGACATTTCTCAGCGTCAGGAAATCAGTGTAAAATATCTTGAAGCAATCATTGCAAAGCTCAGCAAAGGCGGTCTTGTTGACTCCGCAAGAGGAAAATCAGGAGGATACAGGCTTAACAGAAAATCAAAGGACTACTCGGTGGGAGAAATTCTGCTTTTGACGGAAACCACCCTTGCCCCCGTTGCCTGCGTTGACTGCAAGGCAGAGCATTGCTCCAAGGAGGCTGACTGTCTCACCCGTCCTATGTGGAACGAGTTAAACGGAATAATTATGGGTTTTCTAAACTCAAAATCCCTTGAGGACTTACTTTAGGGTAACGTTAATAAGCCTAAGGTTGATTTTATACGAGAAAAGCACTATAATACTTAGGGTAACGATAATAATAAATCCGAACAAGCCTAAAACGGCTTGCTTACCCAATATAAAAACAGAGGAAAAATTATGCTTGAATTAAAAAATCTTGAATTTAAGGTTGACTCGGCTGACGGAAAGCTTGAAATTATTGATAACATCAATTTAACAATAGAAGCCGGAAAATTTGTTGTAATAACAGGTCCCAACGGAGGCGGAAAATCCACACTTGCAAAGCTGATTATGGGTATTGAACAGCCCACCGGAGGACAGATTTTGTTTGACGGCAGGGATATTACGGATATGCCGATAAACGAGCGTGCAAAATTAGGTATAGGCTACGGCTTTCAGACACCGCCGAGATTTAAGGGTATGACGGTGAGAAAGCTTTTGTCGCTGGCGTCCGGCAGAGAGCTTCCCGGTGACGAATGCAGTGCATATCTTACAAAGGTAGGGCTTTGCTCTGCCGACTATCTTAACAGAGAGGTTGACTCCTCCCTGTCCGGCGGCGAGGTAAAGCGAATTGAAATTGCCTCTCTTATGGCGAGAAAGCTGAAGCTGGCAATATATGATGAGCCGGAGGCAGGCATTGACCTTTGGTCATTTGCAAAGCTTGTGGAATCCTTTAAGGCAATATCAAAGGGCACTCACGAAAGCGTGCTGATTATTTCACACCAGGAGCGCATAATGCAGCTTGCCGATGAAATAGTAATCATCGCCGGCGGTAAAATTGCCGACAGAGGCCCCAAAGAGCAGATATTCCCCCAGCTTTTACAGCAGTTAGGCGAGGAAAACTCCTGCAATTTCAGAAAGGAGAGTGAATAAGATGCTTAAGCTTGATTCAGACATCCTTAACACCATTGCAGGAATAAAAGATATTCCCGTAGGTGCGTATAACATAAGAAAAAACGGTGCCGCCATGGGCAGACACAGTACGGAAAATATTGAAATTATACCCAAGCAGGACAAGCCCGGTATTGACATAATAGTAAAGCCCTTTACAAAGGGTGAGGACGTGCATATTCCCGTAATCCTCACCGAAACGGGACTTGATGATTTTGTTTACAATGATTTTTACATCGGCGAGGGAGCAGATGTTCAAATTGTGGCAGGATGCGGTATTCATAACTGCGGCAGTGAAAAAAGTCAGCACGACGGTATTCACACCTTTCACATAGGCAGAAACGCCCGTGTAAAATATATTGAAAAGCATTACGGCGAAGGAACGGGAACAGGTGAAAAAATCCTCAATCCCACAACGGTTGTAAATTTAGGCGAGGGTGCCTCTGCGGAAATGGAAATGGTGCAGATTAAAGGCGTTGACTCTACGAAAAGAGATACCGAGGCAAATCTTGAAAAAAATTCAAGGCTTCTCATCACCGAAAGGCTTATGACACACGGCGAGCAGTATGCAGAGTCAAATGTTACTGTTAATATGAACGGTGAAGGCTCCTCCTGCCGTATCATCAGCCGAAGCGTAGGCAAGGGCACCTCAGTTCAGCGTTTTCACCCGATAGTTAAGGGTAACGCCCCCTGCCGTGCTCACGTTCAATGTGATTCTATCATAATGAACGATGCAAAAATCGCCTCTATCCCCGAAATTGACGCCAACGACGGCGACGCACAGTTAATTCACGAGGCGGCAATAGGAAAAATCAACTCCGACCAGCTGCTTAAGCTTATGACCTTCGGTCTTGACGAGGAAAAGGCGGAGGAAGTTATCGTAGAAGGATTTTTAAAATAGATTTTGCAAAAACATCTCAGTAAAATTGTCTGAGATGTTTTTTTGTTAATAATAAATATAAAATAAGTTAAAAATATGTAAAATTTTATTGTATTTATATTATTTCAGTGTTATAATGAAGTGAAATTTTATACAGAAAAGGGGTTTCTTTATGGCAAAGAACACAGCCGCTGTTGCAGAAGCTTCGGCTGCTCCGGCGGAAAAGAAGTACATGAAGAAATCTGAGATTGTAACGTTCGGTATCGGACTGTTCGGCGTAGCCCTTCTCACCGGCTGGATGCCCGATTACACAACCACGTTCTTCGCAGATTTCGCATTCAAAGGCAAGGGTTTTGACTCTGCACAGCTTGCTCACGTTGTAGAGATTGTATTTCTTATTGCAGGCTTTGTAGGTGCTATATGCGAGCTTGTAATAGGTATCCTTGTTGACAGAACAAAAACCCGTCTCGGTAAGGTTAAGCCGTGGATTGGTTTCGGTGCAATACCGCTTGCGATTATATCACTTTTGGTATTCGTTGCACCCAACACATCTTCATTCGGTATCGCCAGCGTATGGATGATTATTATTTACTGCCTTTACACCGCAGTATCCTGTGCCGTTGAGTCACCGTCAAACTGCTTCGGTGCCTTGTGCTCACCTAACCCTTCAGAAAGAGGCGACGCTATCTCAATCGCTTCCTTCCTCAGAAGTGTAGGTCAGTCAGGCGGTCAGGTAGTTATTATCGTTGTAGGCGCACTTATGAAAGCCCTTATGGGTCAGCAGCAGTTTAAAAATGCCGAGGGTCAGGGTCTTGACCTTATCATTTCCACCGCTGTATGCGCATTGGGTATGATTATTTTCGTAATGATATTCTTTGCAAACAACAAAGAGCGTGTACCTTACACTGCTGAAAAGGTATCGCTTAAGGATTCTATTAAGCTGGTATTTACAAACAAGAACCTGCTTATGGTTTCTCTTACAAAGATTTTCGGCTTCGGCAGAGGCGTTTACGGCACAGTATCATTGTACATAGCAATTTATCTTTTAGGCGACAAGGGCTTAAAGCTTGCCCTTATGCTTCCTATGGGTATCGGTACTGCCGTAGGTATGCTTGTTGTAAAAGCCGTACTTAAAAAATTCTCCACCAAAAAGACATTCATTATTTTCTGTTGCTACGGTGCGTCTGCACTGGCTATCCTGTTCCTTGTATCAAGAGGAATCGGCTTCAACAGCCAGCTTATCGTTCCGTTCCTTATCCTCAACTTCTTCTGCGGACTTCAGCACGGTAACACAAATGTTACACCTAACATTATGATTGCCGACTGTGTAGATGAAATGGAATACAAAACAGGCAAACGTCAGGAAGGTCTTGCTTATGCAGGCTACGGTCTTTTCTCAAAAATTGCGTCTGCATTTACAAAATATCTCGGTCCTTACCTTGTATATACCTGGAGCCAGTACAAAATTTCCACTGACCCCAACGTCGCTTACGCTGCACAGGACGAGACGGTTTTGACAAGATTCCTTGCAATTTATACAATTATACCTGCTATTTTCGTTATTCTTCAGTTCGTACCTATCCTTTTCTATGATATGGTAGGCGAAAAGAAGAGAAAGATTACAGAGGCGCTGGCTGAAAGAAGAGCGGCTGAAGCGGCTGCCGAAGGCACTGACGATGACGCTGAAGGCGCTGAGCAGGATTACACCGAGGATAATACAGACGATGATGCCACCGACGGCAGAGCGGCAGAGTAAGGAGGGGTAATAATGGCTGATAAAACTGAAACAAAAAAGGCTTTTAAACCCGGATTGTACGCTGTGGTTGCAGGTGTTGTTGTGGCAGTTGTACTGGTAGTTGTTACAATTTTCGCATTTACATCACGTTATACCGCTTTCTCTCCGGAAAAGGTAGCTCAAGCCTACACCGACACCATTGTTCAAACAGGCGACGGTTACAACGCATATAAAAACACACTTGTATCAAAGAACGCAAAATTCGGCAACTTCATCATTGACGCTTATATGAAACCCTATGTTAATGACGGCGACGATGTTAAGCAGGCTGACTTTGTGGGCACAGGTAACAAGCAGGAGGAGGAAGCCATTGATACCGTATATGAAACAATGTACGATTATTTCCTTCAGCTTGTAAATATGTACGGATTTGACAACTATGACGCTATTTTCACAAATTATTTTGAAAAGGTAAGTGAAGTAAGAAAGCAGGTTTACGGCGACGAATATATGGACACAGACTTTATGTTCGGTGCATTTGAGTCAAACGTATCAACCTACGGAAAAAGCCTTACCGGTACTGAAACAGAATATGCTGCCGACGGAAAAACCGTTGTACAGGAAGAATCAACAGGTAAATATCAGCAGCTTTACGGCGAGGATTACAAATTTACAACCACTGTTAAAAGCTGTGATGAGCTTTCGGCAGAGGAAGTAAAGGCTTACGTTGACGAATACAGAGCAAGAATTGAGCCTGTTGCAAATTCAGGCGAGGCAAAGGCAGACGAATTCGGTCTTAAGGATATTGATGATAAGAACAAGCCGAAAACCGATATGATTAACGCCTATGCCGGTCTTGACAATTCCGACAGCATTACTTCAGTTGCAAAATGCGTAGCTGAGGTTACTCTTGAGGACGGCACGGTTGTTGCAACACAGGAGCTTTATGTTGTACAGATTGGCAACAGCTGGTATGTTGATAACACCAACATTGACACAAGCGGACTTTATCTTGCAAAATAATAAGCTATAACAGAGAAAGGGTTGCCCCGCAAATGCGGGCAACCCTTTTTACATATAATAATTAAAAATCGCTTTTTCTGATAGAATCTACAAGACGGCGTTCAAGCACTTCTCTGTCATACTTTGGAAGCGGTGTAAATATTGCGTCATACATACCGCCCACCAAATAGGCAATGTTAATATATTTATCATAGTCGTCCTGAGGGCTTATTTTATTCGCATCGGCAATAGCCTGAACGGTGTTATCCTTTATTGCACGGATTGACAGTGCGCCTATTCTTGAATATTTTGCTTTGATAAGGTAGTCCATATTCTTTTCCACCTCATCAAGTATAATATCAACATTCTTTTCTGCATCGGCTTTAATATTGTCATACTTTATTGTTTTACAAAATTGTATAAGGCTGTCCATAACAAAATCAAAGCATTTTTCAAGGCAGTCCTCTATTCCGTTATAATGAAGATAAAAGGTACTTTTATTAATGCCTGCTCTTTTGCAAAGCTCCAAAACCGTAATTTTCTCCGGCTCTTTTTCCATAACCAAATCAAATGCGGCTTTAAATACTGCTTTTCTCGTTTTAACTATTCTCTTATCCATAACTCTTTCCTCTATTGAGTATATTAATCGTATTAATCGTAAAATATATAATACCACAAATTCAAACTATAATCAAATTACTTCAAATAAGTTTAAAATCTGTTAAAAATTTTCTACATTTTGCCATAATTGTATATAAAAAATTTGTCTAAAAACACAAAAGTATTTTTTTATTTGATTAAAATTAAAAAAATATTGTAATAAAATTACATTTATAGTATAATTATTTAGAATAAAATTATGGAGGCATAAGTTATGAGCGAATGCTGGCTTAACAGAAAAACAGTTGTTGTAACAGGCGCATCCGGCGGAATGGGTGCAGGCATTGCAGCAACACTCATCAAAAAACACAACTGCACCGTTATCGGCGTAGCAAGGTCTGAACCTAAAATGCTTAAATTCATTGAGGAATTAGGCGACGAATACAAGGACAAATTTTCCTATAAGCTTTTTGACGTTTCCGTTAAGGAAAATTGGGAAAGCTTTGCCGAGGAATTAAAGGAAAACGGCACAGAAATTGATATTCTTATCAACAACGCCGGTATTCTTCCCAAATTCAAGAGATTTGACAGATATTCTTATGAAGAAATTGACAGAGCAATGAATATTAACTTCTATTCCTGCGTATATTCTGTTAAGACTCTTCTTCCTATGATTCTTAAATCACCCACACCGGGTATCATCAACATTGACTCCTCTGCCGCTCTTATGACCTTGGCAGGCACATCAATGTATTCTGCCTCAAAGGCCGCTCTCAAGAGCTTTACAGAGGCTCTCAGAGTTGAATTTGCAGGCAAAATGTTTGTAGGACTTGTTTGCCCGGGCTTTACAAAGACAGATATTTTCCGCAATCAGGGCGAAACCAATTCCGACGACAAGGGCGCAAAAATCATCAATATGATTTCAACAGACTGCGACCTTATGGTTAAAATGATTATGCGCGGAATTGAGTACAAGGTACCTATGCAGGTTCACGGCATAGACGCTCACGCAATGTCAGTTTTCAACAGACTTCTTCCCGTTGCAGGCTCAAAGCTTTTCAGCGGTGTAATGAAGGCTGCAAAGGTTGACCTTTTCTCAGAGGTTTTTAAGGACTGATTACATAAAATTTTAAGGCAAAGCTATCAACGGCGATAGCCTTTGCCTTTTTATGTTTAACAGGAGGTTTTTATGGAGGATATAACAAAACAAAAGCATATGAATTTTAAGGAAATTGCCGCATACTCACTGGGCTTGTTCGGTTTCCAGGCAATCGTAGGACTGCTAAATTCATATCAGGCAGAATTTGACGGCTCAATTCTGGGCGCAAACGTCAGTGTTGTTGCAATTTTAATTTTGATAGCAAAAATTGTATCGGCTGTTGCTGACCCAATCGTCGGTAATCTTATTGACCGTTCAAAAAGCAAAAACGGCAAATTCAAATCAATGATTCTTTATTCCCTTTTGCCTTTGCTTGTAATGACGGCAATAGTATTTTTAAAGGTTCCCTTTAAGGGCGTAGGACTTTATGTGTGGATTTTCCTTACATACCTTGTATGGAGCATTGCAATGACTATGGGTGACGTTCCCTCACAGGGAATTGCGTCGGTGCTTACACCTAATCCCACAGAGAGAACAAACGTTGTTTCCATTTCAAACACCTTTAAGCAAATCGGATTTTCCGCCTGCGTTGTAATCGTGCCCATCGTTTGCCTTATAATTCCCAACGGCTCCCAGGTGTTTGGCTTTGAAGGCGACACGGATACGCCTATGATTGCGTCGGAATATTTCTGGACAGCGGTTTTGACGGCTGTTCTCGGCTGTGCACTTTTTGCACTTATTCCCCTGCTTAACAAGGAGAGAGTGCCTTATGTTGCCGGTGAAAAAACATCCTTCAAGGATATGATGAGGGCGTTAAAGGACAACAAGCCACTTATGCTCGTAATCATTTCATATTTCTTAGGCTTCGGCAGACAGATGGCAATGGGTATTCAGGTGCAGGCTGCAACGGTAATTTTAGGCAGTCAGAATCTTGTAGCCGTTTTAGGCATCGTAACCGCCGTAGGCTCAATGATAAGTATGGCTCTCTGCCCTCTGCTTATTAAGAAAATGAACGAGAAAAACGCATATATTCTTCTGTCGGTTTACGGCTTTGCGGCTTCAATTTTCTCATTTGTAATCGGTCATTTCTGGTTCCAATCACCTAAAAATATGGTGCTTACCGTACTGTTCTACGCTTCACTGTTCCTTATCGGACTTCAGTTTGGCGCAGTAACACTTATGCCTATGATTATGACCGCCGACTGTGTTGATTATTACGAATATGAAACCGGTAAGCGTATGGAGGGTGCCGCATATTCAATCCTTACCCTTACAATTAAGGTTTGTCTTGCGCTGGGCACTGCAGTAGGTCTTATATTTGTACAGAAATCAGGCTATTACGAAGCCCTTGACACAGGTAAATTTACAAACGGCACAAAGGATATTATTTTCTTCGCATACACTGCTCTGCCGGGCATTTTGGCTCTGCTTTCAATTATTCCAATGTTCAAATATGACATTGTAGGCAAAAAGAAAGCCGAAATCTCCTCAGCCCTTGCCGAAAGAAGAAAATCAGCAGAATAATTGTTTTAAAAAAACAAACCGGAGTTTTTTACAGAACTCCGGTTATTTTTTTGTCTTTATATTTAAATTTTTATGTCAAGGGTTTTGACCCATTCGGCAGTTTTGAGGACGCTTTCTTTAAAATCACACCGGGCGCAAACGCCGGTATCATTATAAAGCTCATAAATATTTATTCCCGAATAATCAATATAGGAGGTGTCGGGAAAAACGCCGAAATTCAGCTTTGACGACGGCGAAAGGATATCTCTTACCTGAGTAATAATTTCTTTAAACGGGCGAAGCATTCTGCTGCCTACATAATACTCTTTGCCGTCAATCCCCTGTTCTGCTACTGTGATTACCATATTGGCAATATCATCCACATAGGTCCAGTCATAAAGGTCGTCTCCGGGTATTAAATCCAAATCCTGACCTGCCAGCAGTTTTTTTATAAAGAAATTAGGCGTTCTTGCAGACCTGTCGCCAACGCCGAACACATTTGTAAAAATCACGCCGTTAAAGGCAATTCCGCCGTTATGACATTCCACCTTAGCATAGGTTTTTGCCGCCGTTTTTGATGCACCGTAAATACTGCACGGACCTGTTTTTGCACCCTCAATATCGCCTGTACAATTCATTTTATACTCATGACTTGAACAAGCCATAAGAAACTTTTTACAGCCCAGCTTTACAGCCTGATTTGACGCTTGCTGTACAGCAATTACATTTTTAAGCTGAACGTCAAAATTATTTGTATCCCTGCCGTATCCGCACCAGGCAAAATGAAAAAATGTGTCAAAATCACGTTCACTGATAATTTCGCTGAGCTTGGAATACATAGAAAAATCCGCTGTAACTGCCGTGAAATTATCGTATTTTTTAAATCTTTCTACGCTACCTTCATTTACATCAACACCGTAAACAATAACGCCTCTTTCAAGAAGCATTGACACTATTGTTCCGCCGATAAATCCGCCTGCACCGGTAACAACCGCTTTTTTCATCAGCCGTTTTCCTCCATTGTAAAGTTAACATCGCTTTCAGCAAGGGTGGGTGCTTTTGTATCTTTTTCTGAGACAACAGGACTGTCAGTACCCCAGTCAATACCGATTTCGGGGTCGTTATAGGCAATTGACCTGTCAAGCTCGGGATAATACAATTCATCCACCTTATACTGAACCTCGCAGTTATCCTCCAAGGTAATAAATGCGTGTCCAAAGCCTCTCGGTATCAAAAGCTGTTTTCTGTTATCTGCCGATAATTCGGTGCAAACCCATTTTTTATATGTAGGCGAGCCTTTTCTCAAATCTACGGCGTAATCCATCACGCTGCCTCTTGTACAGCGCACAAGCTTTAACTGTGCCTTTGGATTTTTTTGAAAATGGATGCCCCTTATTATACCCTTTTTTAAAGAAAGGGAATGACCGTCCTGAACAAAAACAGGATTAATACCGTATTGACTCAATGTTCTTTGTGAATACGATTCACAATAATATCCCCTATAATCCTCAAAATACGTAGGCTCAATTATTTTTATTTCAGGTATTTCAAGCTCTGTTATTTTAAGTGTTGCCATTACACTGCCTTCTTTGCAATTTTTTTATTAAAATCTTCACATATCGGGATTATTATAATAATCCGTACTCTGACCGCTGCCGTAATTGTCGGCAGGATTTGGCGGTTGCTGTCCGGGATAATAGTAGCTTCCCTGATTTGAGGAATTATTCTGCTGATAATAGCCGTAATTATTACCCTGCTGATTGTTCTGATTATAATAATCGCCTGTGGGAGCATTATAATAAACACCTGACGGAGGATAATGATAATTTACATTATTTTGGTATGTGTGCCTGTAATACTCTGCCTTTTTCTCTTCATCTGTTACAAAATCCGCCGCAGTAAGCTTGCCCTCGGCAAAGGCACGGATTTTGAAATTTTCGTAATAAAGCGCTCTTGCAGTGGCGTAATAGGGCATTGTGTAGATACCGGCAATACCGCAGGTTATAATTGTAATAAAGAACCAACCGATATATGACAAATCAAAGGCAAACAATTCTCCCTTATGATTATCGGTCATTTTTATTGATATTTTAATTGCCTGTTTTCCGGACAGCTCGGGCTTGTCAGCCATTACCATCGTGGCAAAATAATACCTGTAATAGAAAATTATACCGGGAATTATGAACAGACAGAACATAATACCTATAATTATGCCCGACAAAAGCTGAAGCACAAATTTGTGCCAATAATTCTTGTTAAAGGTTTCCTTAAAAATATATGAAAATCCGTCGTCAAGCTCCATATCACGTCCACGGATAAGCATAAGGAACACGCCCATCAGCGTTACTGCAAGGGGAGCAAGGAAAAGCTCCAAAATACCTCCCAGCGAGCCCAATGAGCTTGCAATGCTTGAAGCTTTTATCGGATTAAGAGACAAGCTGCCTGTAAAATCCTCAAAATGACCGTAATCAAAGCTTCCGTTATCACTGCTTGGATTTTCTTCCTCGCTTTCACCATCACCGAAGCCAAACTGTGAAAAATCACTTGTTGAGCTGTCGCCGAAGGTGTCGTAGGCATCCTGCACATTAACAATCAGCGATATTGAGCCTGTTAATATGGAAACCACCAAAATAAGCACAAATAATTTTAACTTTTTACCTTTTATAAGGTCCTTTGCCTGTGTTTTAATTAAACCTCTGTCTAACGGCATATTATCACTACCTTTTTACTCGTAAATACTTAAATTAAAATTCAAGCTTTTCTGCGATAAATGACTCAAGCTCGCTTATAGGCATTCTAACCTGCTCCATAGTGTCACGGTCACGGACTGTTACACAATTATCCTCAAGAGAGTCAAAATCGTAGGTGATACAGTACGGTGTACCGATTTCATCCTGACGGCGGTAACGCTTACCGATTGAGCCTGCGTCATCATAATCAACATTAAACTTCTTTGAAAGAGAGGCAAATACCTCCTCTGCCTGCTCGCCTAATTTTTTAGAAAGAGGAAGAACAGCCGCCTTAAACGGTGCAAGAGCAGGGTGGAAATGCATTACTACACGCCTATCGTTCTTTTCCTCGTCAAGAACCTCCTCGTCATAAGCCTCGCAAAGCATTGCAAGAAACAGTCTTTCAACGCCCAATGACGGCTCAATAACGTAAGGAACATATTTTTCGTTTGTTGCCTGGTCAAAATATTCAAGATTTTTGCCGGATGTATTGATATGCTGGGTAAGGTCGTAA
Organism: Eubacterium sp.; assembly: GCA_051881275.1. Classification (GTDB taxonomy): domain Bacteria; phylum Bacillota; class Clostridia; order Oscillospirales; family Acutalibacteraceae; genus Eubacterium_R. The sequence continues at coordinate 34,029 of JBJEPO010000161.1, forward strand.
TCGGTTCTGTCGGCTACGCCCCAAAGCTCGCCCCAGCCAAATGGGAACAGATATTCAAAGTCAGTTGTTGCCTTTGAATAGAAGCAAAGCTCCTCAGGGTCGTGGTCACGAAGCCTGAGATTTTCCTCTGTGATACCGAGAGAATACAGCCAATCACGGCAGAAGGAACGCCAGTAATCAAACCACTCAAGGTCTGTGCCCGGCTTACAGAAAAACTCAAGCTCCATCTGCTCAAATTCTCTTACACGGAAAATAAACTTACCGGGAGTAATCTCATTTCTAAATGATTTACCAATCTGTGCAACGCCGAAGGGTACCTTCTTACGTGTTGTACGCTGGATATTTGCAAAGTTAACAAAGATACCCTGCGCAGTTTCGGGGCGAAGATAAATCTCGTCCTTAGATTCCTCGGTTACGCCCTGGAAGGTTTTAAACATAAGATTAAACTGTCTTATATCGGTAAAGTTATGAGCACCGCAGTTAGGACATGGAATATTGTGCTCCTTAATATACGCACTCATTTCCTCATTGGACCAGCCGGCAACATTAGTGCCGTCAAAGTTCTCAATAAGGTCGTCGGCTCTGTGTCTTGTTTTACATTCACAGCAGTCCATAAGCGGGTCGGAAAATCCGCCCAAATGACCTGACGCAACCCAAGTCTGCGGATTCATAAGAATTGCAGAGTCAAGTCCTACATTATATTTATTTTCCTGGATAAATTTTCTTCTCCAGGCTTTTTTGATATTTTCTTTAAGCTCTACGCCAAGCGGTCCGTAATCCCATGTGTTAGCAAGACCGCCGTAAATTTCCGAACCGGGATAAACAAAACCTCTGCCCTTACAAAGAGCTACTATCTGATCTAATGATTTTTCTGTGTTAAGCATTTTCAGACCTCCGAATTTATAGTCTCAATTATTATACTATTATAATGCAAATTAGTCAATTAAATTAGCAATTTTTGCCCTCAATAAAAAGGGTATTGACAAATCTACTACAACTGTATATACTGTATATATACAGTTAACTGATAAGGAGAAATACCATGCTGATTTTTATAAACAATAAAAACGGCGTTGCGATTTACGAACAGATTTACACTCAGATTAAATCTCAAATCGTCAGCGGTGAATTAGAGGAGGACGCTCCTCTGCCGTCAATACGCTCTCTTGCAAAGGATTTACGCATAAGTGTAATAACCACAAAGCGTGCTTATGAAGAACTTGAACGGGACGGATTTATTTACACAGTTCCCGGCAAAGGCAGCTTTGTATCAAAAAGGAACGACGGTTTGATTAAAGAGGAAAATCTGAAAAAAATTGAGGCGCATTTGGAGGAAGCAATAAAGCTGTCCTCATATTGCGGTCTTTCAAAGGACGAAATAATACAAATGATTAATCTTCTTTATGAGGAGGAATAGCTATGCAAAATGCTATTGAGGTCAGCAATCTTACAAAAAATTTAAAGGATTTTACTTTGAAAAACATATCACTAACACTGCCTTCAGGATGTATTTTAGGTCTTGTGGGGGAAAACGGTGCAGGCAAAACCACACTGATTAAGCTCCTGTTAGGGATGATAAAAAGCAACGAAGGCAGTATAAAGCTGATGGGCAAAAGCCACACAAGTCTGCAAAACGAAGAAATAGGCGTAGTGTTTGACGACTGCTGTCTGCCTGAAAGCTTCAGCGTGCAGGATTTGAATAAAATGTTTAAATCCATATACAAAGGCTGGGATGAAAAAGCATTTTTCGGTTATATCGAGCAATTCAACATCCCACGCTCCAAAAAAATTAAGGAATTTTCAAAGGGAATGAAGGTTAAGGCTTCAATAGCCTGCGCCCTGTCCCACAAGGCACATCTGCTGATACTTGACGAGCCTACGTCGGGACTTGACCCGGTGGTGCGTGATGAAATTCTTGATATTTTCTGCGATTTTACAAGAAATGAGGAAAATTCCGTTTTAATTTCATCTCACATTGTCAGCGATTTGGAAAAGCTTTGCGATTATATTGCATTTCTACACGGCGGAGAGCTGGTTTTGTTTGAAGAAAAGGACAAGCTTATTGACGAATATACAACCGTTTATACCGATGATAAAGAGCTTGAAGGTCTTGACAAAAATGATATTTTAGGAGTTCGCAGAACAGATTACTCAGTTACTGCCATAGTAAAAAAATCTGCGTGCACATCTGCTAATCAGTCACCGGTGACGCTTGAGGATTTGTTTGTCTATATGATAAAGGGGGTAAAATGATGAAGGGGCTGCTTATTAAGGATTTAATGATGACAAAAAAGCACGGTGCCGCCATAATTTTATGTTGTATTATATTTTTTGTAATATCGGCGTTCAGCAAATCCGTTTATTTATCATTTTATGCGTCGGCACTTATTTCGCTGATTGTAATAACAATTATGGCTTTTGACGAGGCATACAGATGGACAAAGTACGAAGCCGTATTGCCTGTAAGCAAAAAGAGCATTGTGCTTGAAAAATATCTGCTTGTGCTGATTATTTGTGCTCCTGTTATTATTACACAGGCAATATTTTATCCGGCTGTATTCGGTTACGGCTTTGCAGATACCGCCGAGCTTATAGCGGTAAATATTCTATGCGCTGTAATCTCACCGTCTATTATTTTTCCCATAATTTTTAAATTCGGATATATTAAGGCTAAGGCCATGAACATAGTGTTAATTGCTTTAATTGCGACTGTGACCGGCATATCCGCAAAAGTCACCTTAACAGGAGACGTTCTAATTGAAGGAAGCCTTTCGTTAAATACAAGCATCGTTCTTATTTTCCTTGCCGTATCTGTATTAATTTATACAACATCAATTTTGCTATCCATACGGCTATATAAAAGCAAAGAATTTTAAAATTAAAAGGCATCTCGTGTGAGATGCCTTTATCATTCTATTAAATTTACCAGCCCAGGCGGACAATTTTGATTGTGCAGGAGCCTGTACCGTATCTGTAACATGCTGAGTGGCCTTCGGGGGTGAATATATCAATTCTGCCCTTCTTTGAAAGTCCGCTGCCTCCACGGTCAACAACCGTATAGTTGTGACCCTGAACCTCTATTACAGAGCCCAGGGGCAGCCAGTTACAGGCTACATAGTACGGATTTTCCATACCGTTATAAATCTTCTTTCCGCTGGAGGTAATACCTCTTGAGTTACCGTTACAGGTTGCGCAAGCACAGTAGTGGGTGTAGCGTCCGCTGATTGTCTGTCCTACAGTATAGCCGTTCTTGGACTTAACACCGTTGCCCTTTACTGTATCGGTAGAGCTCTTTACTTTTTTAGTACCTACCTTTACAACCTCGGTAACTGCAGGTGTAATTGTTTTTTCGGAAATTTTTTCGCTGCTGTCCTTTTTGCCGTTAACGTATTTAACCTTGTAGGTTTCTTCCTTTTCGCCGTCAACGCCCTTGGTAACGACCTTTGTCTTGCCCTTAGCAAGAGTATTGTCGTCCTCTTTGACAGTTTTGTGCTCAATTTTAGCAGTCTTTGTTTCTTCCTTGTAGGTTACACGGAATACTTCAACCTTCATATCAGCATTAAGTGGCTTGTCAACAGCGGGCTTTGTAAAGTCGTCGCCGCTGAGCTTAACGCCTGCAAGATTAAGCAAATCTGCAACAGTGCCTTCAACGATGGCGTATTTTGCAGTTTCGCCGTCTGCTGTAAGGGATACCGAAAATGCGGATTTGATATCAATTACCATACCGTCCTCAACATAATCGGTGAGCTGATAGTTAATTTCATCATTCTCGCTTACCGTTACTCCAATCTCCTCAAGAGCTTCGCCTACGGTAGCTGCGTAAACGTTATACGTCTGAATTGTGTCATCAAACTCAACATTAATAGAATTAAGTCTGTTAATGACGATTTTGCCTCCCTCACCCTGCTCAAATGATGTAATATCAAGCTTGTCATCTGATTCAAGTGAAATGTTGGCTTGGTTGAGAATCTCGATAGGTTCCGTCTCATTTGTTGTAACTGTTATCTCTTTGCCGCTGTCAACGATTGTTACATCGTATTCATTAAAATATCCGGCATAAGCGGTTGATGCGAACACCGAAACGACAAGGATGACAGCAATTACTGTTGCTAAAACCTTACGTAAGCTTTTACGTTTGTCTGCAACTATTGATTCGTTAGTCATCTAAAGTCTCCTTTGTTAATTGGTAAGAGTTTTGATATTGAGCCAGGCTCATAGCTCTGCTCTCACCACTCAGCGTTCCCCATTATAGTCACAAATGCATAAGATGTCAATTCTCAAAAACATATCTTTTTGTCTAATTTGCACAAAAGCATTTTGGATAATTGAAGTAAAATCAAAGGTCAACACCAAATCTTGTGGTTTCTCAATTTAACACTTTAGCGTGTAAAATTAAAATTTTGGTTAATTTTTAGAAATATCCCGCTATTAAATTTACAATTTGTAACTTTTTTGCAAGAACCTGTTACTAAAACACCATATATAGGCATTTCACCCTGTAATCTTTGTAACCAAATCAACATATAGCCGTCTTACAAATTCCAAAATTTGTAAGATTTACTAATATATAAATTATAATTATTATATTATTTAAAACAATATTATATCGGACAGGCTCTTAAACAAAACAACGGCGTAACCTCATAGCAAGGTCACGCCGTTGTTTATTTATTATTTATTTTTTAGGCTTCTTAATTTTGTTGAGCATAGAATTGATTTCAAGAATCTGCTCTTTAGTGAACATATTACCTGCCATTGACAAAGCACGCTTAACGGTAAAGCCCTTTGCCATATCAATCATAGCACGGTTTATGGTAAAGCCGGCAACGCTAAGGGGACTGCCCTTTTCTTTTTTGCTCTTTTTCTCTTTAGGCTTATCTTCTTCATTTCCGCCTAAAACACCCTTTATCATTTTAAGCATTTTGAGAGCAAAAATCTTGCCTTTAAAGGTTGAAAGAATGTCACCGATGGTATCGTTTACGGAGAAATATCCCACAGGAGTATCAATTTCAAACCAATTAATAACAGTGCCTTCCTCTTTCATAACGTAATCCTCATTGATTTTGTTAACCTTTTTGATTACGCCCTCGTCGGTCAAATCGCCTGCTTTAACGGTTATTTTTGTTTCGCCCTTATTTGGCACCTCGTAATAGAAGAAAGGATACTTGCCTTTTTTCTGTACGCCCAGGCTTTCGCCGTTGGCAAACAGTTCAACCTGCTCCTGATTTGAATATACTGTTACCTTTGTAACATCTTCTACACGGTCAACGTATCTTTTACCGCACAGATGAACCATCGGTTTATCGGAAAGCCAAGCCTGATAAGCGTAGAAGGAATCCTTCTTATACTTACGGTCAAAGGTTACAAGACCCTTATGATTCATACCGTTTTCACCGCCCTCGGCTCTTGCGTCTGCGGCAAAGTCAAACATATTCCAAACATGAGTTGCCCACAAATAAGGTCTGTCGGCAATCTGCTTAATCAGCTCCTCATGATAATATGCCTGATACTCCTCGGTATAGTCGCCCTGCTCCGGATTAGAGGTGTGCCAATTAAGTGCCTCACAGCCGTATTCGCTCATACCGATAGCCTTATCGGGATACTTTTTATGGAAATTGTCGAACCATGGGCCGTACATATTAACAAGTCCGCCGTACCAGCCGAAATAGTGGTTGTAGGAAAGAATATCGGAAATATGAACCAGCTCTTTATCGGGACTGCACATGGTCAGCACCGCCATAGTTGTGGGTCTTGTTTTATCAAGAGAATGAACAAGGTCATTGAGCATTTTGTGATTTTCAATAAGAGTGGGGTCGGAGTCGCCGTTCATTGTAATCTCGTTTGAAAGTCCCCAGGTTACAATACAGGGATGATTATAGTTTTGGCAGATAAGCTCCGTCATCTGTGTTCTTGTATTTTCTCTGCCGTCGGACATATGCTTTGAAATATAGGGAATTTCAGCCCATACCACAAGACCTTTTTCGTCGCACAAATCATAGAACACCTGTGAGTGCTGATAGTGTGCAAGACGGATTGTATTTGCACCCATTTCGCAAATAAGCTCAATATCCTCTCTGTGATGCTCCGGCAGGAGGGCATTGCCGATATCCGGTCTGTCCTGATGCCTTGAAACACCTCTGAGTGGATACTCTCTGCCGTTAAGGATAAAGCCCTTCTGCGGGTCAATCTTAAATGAACGGCAACCGAAGCGTGTTGAAATTTCATCAACTGTCTCGCCGTCAGCAATAAGCTTTGCGGTCAGCGTGTACAAAAACGGGTCTTTAACGCCGTCCCAAAGGTGTACGTTTTCAATTTTAATATTCGCCGTTGGATTTTTGCCCTCTGCCGTAGCCGAAGCGACAATACTTTCGCCGTCAGTTACTGTAAATTCAACAGTGCCGTCGGCAAATGCCTGCACCTCAACATCTGCGTCTGCTCCGTTAATTTTAGGTGTAGCCATAATGCCGGGAGCACCGTAATAATCCAAATCAAAGTGATTTTTTGCAACGCCTATTAATTTTACATCTCGGTAAATTCCGCCGTAAAACGTAAAATCTGCAACCTGCGGATAAACGTAATCGTTAGGTGCGTTATCGGCGATAACGGCAAGAATATTACTGTCCTGAATATCCTCAAGCCTTGCTCTGAAGGTTGAATAACCGCCGTCGTGAGAAGCAATTTTTTTACCGTTAAAATAAACCTCTGCGGAGGAATTTACACCGTCAAGCTGAATGTAATGCTCCTCACCCTCGGGAAAATCGCTTTTTGCAAGCTCTTTTACAAAGCAGCCCTTTCCTCTGTAATAATCATTGCCTCCGTCCTGTCCGTCCTTTCCGTTCCAGGTGTAAGGCAAATCAAGAGCTTCCCAGTCGGCAGGGAGAGTGCTTGGTACTGTTCCCTCGCCTTTTTTAAATAACCACTGTTTGTTAATAATTTCAATATTACGCATTATGCTTCCTCCAATTCCTGTATTTCATTCTCTTCATGTGCCTTTGCAAAGGACTGCTCCTGCTTAAAGTCAATGTTATAAATAAACCACAT
>JBJEPO010000162.1:0-7478 GCA_051881275.1 Eubacterium sp.
TCGACTTTATTTTAATGGATTTTTCGGAATATGTCTCGTTTTTTTATCAAAAAAAATAAATGTTGTGGTATTCCTACCCCAACATTTATTATAGAACCGCTCTTTTTTCTTGCATTTGTTTTTCATTTATGATAAATTGAATTTGAACAGTTACAAAAATTATGTTGCAGTTATGAGTAAGGAGTAAGAATTATTTTGTTTAGAGAAATATTTTATCCGATTAAATTCAAAAAGTATCAAAGTGTTGACAAATATATTGAAGTAATTAAGAACACCGATACTACAAAATGTCCTCCACTTTCAGTAGGCGATATAAAAGACCTTAAAGAAACAGATTATAATAATTTATTTTCTTACATAGATGATTATAAGATTATTAAAGAAAAATATTGTCTTGATAATTATACAAAAGGACAATCCGATTTTGAAAAAGCACTTTCATTAATGCAGTGGCTAACGGACTCAACTTATTATTTTGGTATGCAGTATAATCTTATATCAGATAATACGCTTGATATTCTTGAATATGCTTATAAAAAGCCTTTCAAGAACGCCATTAATTGCAGATATAAAGCAATTGCTTTTGCAGACATTTTGCTTGCTTGTGGAATAAAGGCATATCCTGTTGCTCTTATAGGTGATAAAAATTATGAAGGTTTTGGATGTCATTTAGTGGTTCATGCTTATTTAAGCGACAAGGATAAATGGGTAATATTTGATCCGTCTTTTAATACATATTTTACCGATTTTGATAATAATGCGCTTAATGTTTTTGAACTACGAAAACTTTTTCTTGACGGTAAAGAGCCTGTGATACATGGTTATAATTTTAACGGAACACAGGAGTGTATAGAGATATATAAAGAGGTATTTATAAAATCCTGTTTAACAAACATAACTACATGGCACGATAATTCGGTTAATAACAGAAATGGTAAAAATCTTAATAAAAGAAAATCATTTGATTATAAATTACCGGAATCAAATAGTATATGATGTGGTTTCCTAAAATATTGGTTGCGTAAAAAGTTCTTAAATCTTGCGTAAAAGTTGCGTAAATGAAAATTCAAAAATGCTCGAAACCATTGATATACCGTGCTTTCAGCAAAAAACTTCGCAAAGTAAATCAACGGCTAATTAAATATTAACCTATTATGGCTCCCTTGTGTAAAGGTAGCTGTTTTGCTTTATGCAAAACTGAGGGATTGTGAGCAGGCTTTGTCCTGCTCTTTTCTTTACAAAAATTTGTCAATATGATAATATTAATTATAAATAATTTTTGGGTGTTTGTATGAAAAGGCTTATTTATATTGCAACGGTGGGGTTTACAGTGCTGACGGTGTTGTTTTCCGTCTTGTATCTTAAATTTAATACGGATTTATTTATCACATTGTCAATAACCTTCGGTACGATTTTATACCATTTTCTAATGCGTCTTGCCGTGGGATTTCTTGTGCCCCACAGCTTTCATTACACCGATAAATTTTTTACCGAGAAGGCGTTTGAAAAACCGTTGTATAAGTCGTTAAAGGTTAAAAAATGGAAAAGGTTTATGCCAAGCTACAATCCCGATTCGTATTCAATAAAAAATGATGTTCGTTCTCTTGAAACCATTGCAGATACGACTTGCAGAAACGAGATTATACATCTTGTTATATGCCTGCTCAGCTTTGTACCTGTTTCATTTACGGCATTTTTCGGTGCGGCGGCAGTGTTCATTATCACATCTGTTTTAAGTTGTATGCTTGATATGATATTTGTTATAATGCAACGCTATAACCGTCCCCGTTTAGTAAAAATTATTAACAGAAAAAACAAATTATCATAGCGAGTATGCTCTCATCAGAGATTAAATTATGAAAATAAATGTTGCGCTTATACAGTTAAAACAGACCGAAATGAACATTAATTCGGCGGTTGAAATCGGCATTGACGCTTGCAAAAAAGCGAGTAAAGACGGAGCAGATATTATACTTTTTCCTGAAATGTGGAGCATAGGCTATCAGCCGCCTTTTGAAAACGCCTTTGATAATCCCTTTGAACCGGGACACAATGATGAAATAAAGCATTGGAGTTCGCTGGCAGTTGATGAAAATTCTTATTTTATAAGCGCATTTAGAGAATGTGCAAAAACGCTAAAAACAGCAATAGCAATAACCTACCTGAAAAAAGGCGAGTTGAAGCCTCAAAACAGCGTGGCTGTAATAGATATGAACGGTGATATTGTTCTAAACTATTCAAAGGTGCACACCTGTTCATTTTCTATGGAAAGCTTTTTACAGCCCGGTGAAAAATTTGAAACGGCAGAGCTGTTGACGGCAAAAGGCAGTATAAAAATCGGCGCAATGATTTGCTTTGACAGAGAGTTTCCTGAAAGTGCACGTGAGCTTGCTTTGCAGGGAGCGGAGCTGATTCTTGTTCCAAATTGCTGTCCTATTGACGACAACAGAAAATCACAGTTAAAAGCAAGAGCGTTTGAAAATATGACAGCCGTTGCTATGACAAATTACGCAGGTGAGGACCTTGGACATTCAATGGTGTTTGACGCAATGGCATATTACAAGGAAGGCGGTTACCGTGATATGCTGTGTGCCGAATTGGGTAATGAGGAGGAAATTAAAACCGTTTCGCTGGATATCGGCGAATTGAGAAATTACAGAAGCAGAGAGGTTTGGGGAGGAAAATACAGAAATCCCAAAGCGTATAATCATTATGATTGATTTTAACTTGTTTCCGAATGCAATAAAAAACAGAGTCGGCAACCTGAATTATCAATATGACAATATAGGGGAATCTGCATCCGATATTATTCTGTTTGACGATATGGTCGTTAAAATTGAAAAAACAGGCAGTCAGTCAAACAGGGAATATGAGGTGCTGAAATGGCTCAACGATAAACTGCCCGTACCTGAAATCATAGAATTTGAAAGGAAAAACGGCTTTAATTTTATCCTTATGTCAAGGCTAAAAGACAAAATGGCGTGTGACAGCATAAACGCAGAAAATATTAATTGTGTTGTCCGTGCTCTTGCAGACGGATTAAAACAGCTATGGAGTGTTGACATAAGTCAGTGCCCCTTTGACAGCAGGCTTGACATAAGGCTTGAAACGGCAAAATATAATATACAACATAATTTGGTGGATATTGATAATTTTGATGATGATACCCTTGGTCCCGACGGTTTTGCAAACGTGGATGAAATTTATAGCTTTCTGACAGAAAACAAACCGACGGACGAGGACTTGGCTTTTACTCACGGAGATTATTGCCTGCCTAATGTGTTTGTCAGCGGCGATAAAGCATCCGGATTTATTGATTTGGGAAAAGCGGGAGTGGCTGATAAATGGCAGGATATAGCGCTGTGTGTTCGTTCTATCAAATATAATTTGTGCGATTTATATAATATACCCTTTGAAGATTATATTGAGATTAAAAACAATTTCTACTCATATCTAAACATAAGCGAGAACAAAGAAAAGCTCAGGTACTACAAATTGCTTGACGAATTGTTTTAGCGTTTTTCAGCAGGAAAATTTACAACGAAAAAGTCAGCGCAGTTTTTTGCACACTTTGATATTATTGCATTGCGAGGTGAGCACAGTGGAGATTTTAAAAGAACTAAATCGGGTGTCGGAATATATTGAAAACCATATAACCGACGATATCAGCATCAATGAGCTTGCAAAAATCACAATGCAAAACAGCGACGGATTTTTACGTTTGTTTACCTGCATCGTCGGTATGACTGTCAACGAGTATATAAGACGGCGCAGGCTTACTCTTGCTGTTTATGATTTGCAGAACAGTAACGAAAAGGTGATTGATATTGCCGTAAAATACGGTTGGAACAGCTGCGACGCCTTTAGAAAGGCTTTTCTTGCCCAGCACGGAACAACTCCGTCAAAAGCAAGAGATAAAAGCACTCTTGTTAAAATATTTCCGCCTGTTCACTTTGAAATTAATGTCAAAGGAGCAACGAATATGAATTGCAAAATTGTAGAAACACAGGATTTGGAGTTATACGGAATAACCGAAGCTTTCGGCGGTACGGCAGGGGAACGTTTTGAACAGGAAAACATAATGTGGGCGGCGGACTGCCGTCATATTCCCGAAAAAATAAGTAACGGTTATGACGGAGTGTGGTACGGTATTTGGAATAACGGCGAATATTCCATTGCCAGAGCAAAGGACGATACCGATTTTGACAATCTTGAAAGGATTGTATTAAAAGGCGGAAAATACGCAGTATTTACAACGGAAAAAGGCGGATATGCCGGCACTGAATTGCCTAAAATGCACGATTTAATTTTCAACTCATTTCTGCCTAATTCAAAATATAATGTCAAAGATGACTATATTGTTGAGATACTTCATCTTGCCACTGACAAATCTCAAAGAAGAAAAAACAGATACTATGAAATCTGTATTCCTATTGATTAGGATACCCTAATTCCTTAAAACCGATTCATCCTTGTGATGCTTCGGTTTTTCTCTTTTTCTTGCAAATGAAGTATGGTTATGATACTATAAATTTGTAGAAGTAAGTATATCAGGAGGACAATATGATACGTGAAATAAATATTAATGATTTTGACGGATTAAGTGAATTATATACTAATCTTCACAACAATCCTCCAATTGAAAAAAACAAAAATAATCTTCGCCTTTTCAGTGAAATTGTTGAGGACGAAAATCATCACATTATTGTTGCTGAAGAGGACGGAAGAATTGTATCCTCCTGTGTTTGCGTTATTGTTTCAAATCTCACTCATAATCAACAGCCCTATGCAGTTATTGAAAATGTTGTAACTCATAAGGATTACAGAAAAAGGGGACTTGCTTCACAGTGCCTTGATTAGGGTAACGGTAATAATTCGAACCACGGTTTATCGTGGCAGATTTGCCCTTACTCTTCGTTAAAATACTCGTTAATCCGAAAGGATTAACTGTGTTTTGTGCCTTGATTAAGACCAAATCTGCACACGATAAACTGCAAAGCATCAAAAATGCTTGGAGTAAAGATGAGATTTGGTGTCTTGAGATGGCAGCCTTGCTGACGCAAGGCAACAGCGAAAGCGACAAATATCACTTTAATACTGCATTTTGACGGGCTCGGATTATTATCGTTACCCTAAGCAAAGCAGATAGCCGTTGACAATAATTGCTATAAAATGATGTTATTAACCGGCTCAAAAAAGCGTTCAACACATAGATTTTATCAGAAAAACGGCTACAATCGCATTGAAAAAACAGGATATATTCAGAGATTACGCTGAAATAAAAAAGGGGGCGGAGTAAACAATGAGCGAAAGTGAATTTAAAGTATTATTAATTATAATAAGCGTATCTGCGGTATTTAGAGCAATGTGCTTTTTGGCGATTTATTTTGACGGGTCTGCAAGAGAGGTAAACGGCAAAAACAAATACTGCGCTTTGACGCTGCTTATTCCTGTTATAACCGGAATTTTTTACCTTGGCAAAAGGAAAAAATACGAATTAAAAAATAATGATATTAATACAAGATATGACAGGATAAGTGCTTCTAATGCACTTGGGGGAGCAGTATTTTTCGGTCTGCTTACCGTTTTGATAGCAGGCTCATTTGCGGCTGCTTCAATGCTTGCTCAGTATAATCATTATTTCTGCTATGACAGTCGCGGCAATCTGCACAGCAGTGAAAGTAAAATGATTTTTTATGACAGCGACGGCGGTGAGTATAAATATAATTTTGACAGATACGGCTATGATTATCTATTTGACGAAACAGGAAAAAAGTATAATTCGGATTACTGCTATGTTGATGAAATCGGTAATTTTTATTATGATGAAAACCATACTGTTATGATAAGAAATATTTACTGCTGCCTGGATGAAAACGGCGATATTTACTATCCTGTATCGGATGTAAAATTCAAGAGAAACGGAGAAATTAAATGCGAAATGTTTGACGGAAGCTTTATATATGACCGTAACAAACAGCCCTATATCAGCACCTATGCTCCGTATTTTGACAAACAGGGTAACAGGTATTTTTATTCCTTTGATTCCGATACTCAAAAAGGCGTATTTACCCGTGATTCAGACGGAAAAACCTTTGATAATAAATACTCATTTGTTGACGAAAACGGTTATTTTGTTTATGATGCCGACCATTCTTTTACTAAGGAAAATGATATTACATATAAGGATGAGAAAGGAACAAAGTATTATTGGGCATCGGGTGTGAGCTGGGATTCACAGGGAAATATGCTTGATAATTATGGAAATTCAGTTAAAAATTAATGTACTTTTTATTGATTTAAGTTGAATTATGTGATATATTTACTTTGTATAATAATGTTTTTCAGGTGATTAAAATGAAAGGACGTTGTAAAAAAGTATTATCTTTATTTTTAAGTGCGGTTTTTGTTATTTCCGCTTTGTTCAGCTATAATATGCTGGCGGCCGCCGCTACCGAGGGTAACTGCGGTGCAGACGGAAACAACGCTCAGTGGAGCTACGACTCCTCAACCGGCACCCTTACCATCAGCGGTACAGGCGCCACAAAGGATTATAATGCCGCTTTGTCGCAGGCTCCTTGGGATACATATAAACCGAATATTACAACAATCGTTGTTGAGGAAGGAATTACGGAAATAGGAAATTATAATTTCTATAACTGTGTTGCTCTTACGGATGTCTCTTTGCCGTCAACGCTTACTACTCTTGCCGGAAGCGGTACTATGGAGGTTAGCTACGGCTGTTTCCAAAACTGTACTTCTCTTGCAACAATTTCTCTCCCCGAAAATCTTACAACCATTGAAAATTGTGTGTTCAAGGACTGTACATCTTTAAAAAAGATTACCTTGCCCGACTCGCTTACAACTCTTAGCTACGGTGCTTTTTGTAACTGCAGTGCACTTACTGCTGTTGTATTCGGCGACGGACTTACTTCAACAGGTCAGAACGTGTTTTATAACGCCGGTGTTAAAAACATAACCTGGGGCAATAATATGACCAAAATTGACAATTATGCCTTTTTTGGTTGCGGTATGACCTCAGTAAACATTCCTAACGAAATTACCTCAATAGGTACACGTGCATTTGCCAACTGTACCTTTATGACTACCGTTACGGTAAATAATGCAAACTGCTCCTTCAGCGGTGACCCCTTTAACGGCTCAAACCAAACAGTAACTATATGCGGTCATAAATCCTCTACTGCGGAAACCTATGCCACCAGCTACAGCTATCAGTTTAAGAGCATTGATGACTGCGACCACGAAAATACCGAAACCGTTGTAAAAATTGAACCCACCTGTACGGAAAAGGGTGTTTCGCAGACTGTCTGCAATGACTGTGGATTTATTGTATCAGAATACGAAACCGACGCCCTCGGACATAATATGAAGCAGATTGACTACCTTGATAATACAGAGGTGGACGGTCATATATATGAATCAAAGGAATGTTCAAGATGCGGTTATACCGAGGATAC
>JBJEPO010000163.1:0-41026 GCA_051881275.1 Eubacterium sp.
CTTCACAATTTCCACCGGTGCTCTTGTTAACGCTACCGCAGTTATCCCCGAAAATGCTTATGCAGGCGATACCGTCAGCGTAAATGTTTATGACTCAAATTCAAATTTGATAACCAATTATATTAATTATCAGTGGTACAAGGACGGCACGGCAATAGACGGTGCAACCGAGTCATCATACACCGTTGATGCCGCAGATGCAGGCAGTGTTCTCAAGGTTAAGGTAACAGGTGACGGTACTAACTTCTCAACGCTCGGTCCCGAATCTAACGAATGTACTGTGCTTGCAGGCGAAAGACCTACCGGATTTTCAAAGACCATTGCCTCCTGGGATTATGATTACACCGCTGACAGTACAGCTCTTGTAAACGGTGACACAACAGGCGCATCATATTATTATACTGCCACCGGCGGTGAAAAGGCAGACAGTGCACAGTTGGTTGCATCTGTAAACGCAGTGGATACGGCAGAGATTAAGTGGTCCGGCAGTGCTGACACCTTTACAAACGAAAGCACAACGCTGGCTGACGACCAATCCCCTGTAATGGGCACAAGCAAAACAGATAATCTTGCCTGGGGCGAATATCCTTATTTTGAAACCACTGTTTCAACCTTGGGCTTTGAGGATATTAAGTATTCTGCAAAATTAGGCGGTACAAAGAAAGGCCCGAGAGATTGGAAGCTTCAGTATTCTCTTGACGGAATTAATTACACCGACATTGACGGTGCAGTATATACGATTACTACCAACAAGGCAATGGAGCAGGCGTTTGCAGATGTTCAACTTCCTGCCGAGTGCGACAATCAGAGCAAGATTTATATAAGAGCGGTTGTTTATGCCGACATTGCAATTAACGGCACAAACGCAATCATCACCTCAACAAGCGGTGACGCATCTATTAACAACGTTAAGATTACAGGTGCATCTACTGCCGTAGTTACAAGACTTGAAGCCCCGGTTATCACATCTGCCTCGGATATCGGCGACGGCACCGCAATTTATGACAGTGAAAAGGTTACTATTACCGACAGCAACGGCGGTGCAGACGTATATTACAGCGTAAACGGCTCTGAGGAAAAGCTTTATGACGGTGAGTTCAGCCCATTTGACAGTGCTACTGCCAAGAGAGGAGATACCGCAACAGTTACCGCTTACGCTAAGTTTAATGACATTGTTTCCGAAACAACTACGGCTCAGTTTACATTTGCAGGCGTTAACATTTCTCAGTATAGCTTTGACGACTTTTCCAAGAATGTATATAACGGCGCAGTATTCTCCAACGGCGGTGTTTACGGCGAAAGCGGAAGAATGACCGCTTATACCGACGGCAGCAGTCAGTATGTTCCTTTATGGAATATTAATAACGGCGCATATTCCGTTGCACCCGATGACGGCGCACTTTGGAGTGCTGATTCCGGCTTTAGATTTGAAATTACCACCGCAGGATATGATAATGTAAGCTTCACCTGCAAGGCTTATACAACAAGCTCAGGACCTAACAGTGTTTCACTTCAGTACAGTCTTGACGGCAGTGAATGGAAAACCGTAAGCGAAAATGTACAGTTAAATGCAAACAGTGTTCTTGAGCAGGCGTTCTACAATGTTCAGCTTCCTGCCGAGTGTGCAAATCTGTCAAAGCTTTACATCAGACTTGCCACTACCGAAAATCTTACTCACGGCAGTGCAACCGTTGCGCAGTCAACCCTTCACAATAATCTTTCCAAGGGTAATCTGTATGTCAATGACGTTGTAATCAGCGGTGAGGACGACGGCACCTACAAGATGCCTTATACTAATAAAAGCAGTAATTATTTCGGCGCAACCGGAACAATTACATACACCAGCCCCAGCGGTGTTGCTATGCAGTACAGCGTTGTTGATTATAACGGTAACATTGTTGAATCAGGCGCATATCCCGAAACGGGTATTGCTCTCGGCAGTGTTGCAGGCTTCAGCCCTTACAGTGCAGAGCCTTACACAGTTTCCGTATGGGCAGGCGATTCCGATGATAGAAGCCTTGTAAACACACGCAAGTATTATTATAAGGGCACTACAATTACGGAATTTAACTATAACGATTCCACAAGACCGCTTACAAGCTATCTCAATGCGGATTCAACCCAGGCGCTGAACACCGCAGGAACTAACGAGGGCAAGCTTTCAATGCTCCCGGATTCAAAGACTGCAACAGCATTGAGCTATACAAGCACCTACGGCGTCAAGGTTTCCTGGGCAGCAGATAACATCTTTACTGCTACAAAGGTTTTGGATGCTCCGGAGTCTAACGGCTACTGGCTTATTGAAACAAGCAGTACAGGATATACAAATCTTACCCTCAACCTTGACCAGTTATCATCAAATAAGGGTCCGAGAGACTGGGGTATCGCTTATTCCACCGACGGCAGCAGCTTCACTTATGTTGCAAACTCCAATGTCCGTGCAATAAGCAACGATTCCTCCTCAACGGGAGCAGTTGAAACATACAACAATTTTGCACTTCCTGCAGATTGTGACAATCAGGAAAAGCTTTATATTAAGATATTTATTAACGGCGGTGAATCAGTTGACGGCACCGAGCTTGACACGGTAATCAAGGGTAACACCGGTATTGATAATATTGAACTTTCCGGTATTGCTTTGCCTAAGGAGGTAAGCGTAACCGTAACTCCTGTTGCTCTTGAAAATCCAACCGACACAACGGGAACCTACGCAGTTGACGCTAAGGTTACAATTAACGGTGTTGACTACACCACAGAAAACGGCAGTGCTTCTATCACTCTTAACGAGGGTGAGGAATATACCGCTTCGGTATCCGTAAACGGCACATTTGAAAATACCGTTACCTTTACCGCCGCAGAGGGCACGGCTGTTACCGTACCGGTTGTATGTCTTGATATGAACGGCGATAATATTATCAATGTAAAGGACTATGCTATTATTGATAAAACAATCACCGATTCCGACAAAAAGGCTAAGCTTAAGTCAATATTCCCAAGCTTTTTGGGCACAAGAGGCATTGACTTTACTTATGTAAATTAATATATAAATTATAACATTATATAATAAATGAGAGGGTGAAGCTATGAAAAAGAGAATAACAGCATTTTTACTGGCTGTATCGGTTCTCGTTTCCTGCTTTGCCCTCAGCTCGTTTAATGCGTATGCCGAGTCAAAGACCATTGATATTCTTGATTTGGATTATTCAATAAAGACTACCGGCTCCGAGGATATGGCACTGTTTTTGTTCACTCCCGATGAGTCGGGCACGTATTCGCTTTTGTCATACAATGTGGCAAAGTCAAACTGTTATCTTATGATAAAAACAGTAAACGACGACGGCTCCAAAACCCTTGAACAGCTTGCCTTTTCCAACGGAAACGAAAATTACGAGGCGGACGGTCAAAAAAATCAGTATCAGTTTTGTCTTACCTACCACCTTGAAAAAGGCACTACGTATTACTATTACTGCGGCTGGAACTCAGCAACCACCACCTCCGGCACAATGAATGTGCGAATGAGGTGCGACAGCTACGACGACGATGTAATAGACCATATTGAGCTTGAATGTAACGTAAAGCTTCAGGCATATTCCGGCGGAAGCTGGCAGAAGGATTACGAAGGTAATTCGTTTTACTTTTATTCAATTTCACGAATTGCCGCCAATATGAATGTTACTGTTGTTTATAAAAACGGTGAGATTGTGTCCTCGGGTGTGGGTAATGATACTGTTGACGGTCACCAGATTTCATATAAGTTTGACCAAATGACTACCCATTGGTATCCCGAGAATAATGAGGAATACAGCGGAAGCAATACTCTTACCGTGTGCGTTCTTGATAAAACGGCGGATTTCAATGTTCCCATTGAAAGTGTGGCAATGTACACCGTCTATGGCAAGGTTGTGGATTATTATGACAATGAGCCGATAGAGAATGCATCAATTACGGTAAACGGCGCCTCTGTTGCAAAAACCGACTCTCAGGGTGAATTTGTTTATGCTGCTCCGGCAGGGTTGTATAATGCAACAATTACAGCCGATAAAGCCATATCCCGTAATATAAGCTATGTGGTAGAGGCTGAAGCAGGTAAAAATGATTTCAGAAATAATCCTGCCGCTATTGTAACAGGGGATTATGTTAAGGATGGAGTTATTAACGTTAAGGATTACGCTTATATTGATAAAAATTTAACCGGTGACGAACAGCTTTACGCCAAAAATAAGTTTAAATTTACATTCACTTTCACAGCGTCCTCCTATGAGCCGTTAAAAATTTCAGACTCACAAAGCGAATGAATTTATAGCTTTTGATAAATGATACATAATTTATTAAAAAAATTAAAAAAATGTATTGACAATTACCAAATATTGTGATACTATCTACTCGTGAACTGATGTAGCTAAGTTCATAAATGCAAGGAGCACAGCCCAAAAGGCTAATGCAGAAGATAAAGGACCGGAAGGGTCCTTTATTTTTTTGCCCATAAACAGAACCCTCCGATTTTTCGGAGGGTTGTTTTGGTAAATTATAATTTACAGCAATTTATTGTCGGGCAAGAATATTATTTATATTATCCCCATCTTCTCGTTTGGGTGCAGGCTCAGCCTGCAAATCATAATTTACTCATCTGAGTCAATCAAATCATTTTCTTCAAGGAGCTTTACAAAATTTTCCACATCACGTCGGGCGGTTTCTTCGTCAATATCATACTCGGCAGTGACGGCGTTTACGGCGTCATCAACTGTAATATTCTTTAAAAAGCAGTCCCAGAAAAATGCGCCTGTTTCGTTGAGCGTAACCATACCGTTAAATTCCAATGCCTTTTTTCCTACGGGAACCACTATTTCCGACCCTGCAATATTGCGTTTTGCGAAGCCTTCTTTTATCTTCATTACATCACCTTATTATTGAAATTACACAAATATTATACCAAAGGCATACCTTAAAATCAATAATATCCCAAAATATGATAAAAAAATAACATTTGCTCTTGATTGAGTTTTTATTATTGGTTATAATAATGGTTGATAATTTAATAATTATTTAGATATGGCTTGAATGGCAGAGCTTTTTGCCACAGGTCTATTGAAAGGAGTTAATAAAATGGTCTATTCAAACGAAGTAGAACAGATGTGTACCGTTAAAAAGGGTCCGCATCACGGTCCGGCTCCTATCCCTGAAGAGGGAAAGTGGGTTAAGTCTTATGAAATCAAGGACATCAGCGGTTTTTCACACGGTATTGGCTGGTGCGCACCTCAGCAGGGTGCCTGCAAAATCAGTCTTAATGTAAAAGACGGCATTGTTGAGGAAGCCCTTGTAGAAACAATCGGTTGTTCGGGTATGACTCATTCAGCAGCTATGGCGGCTGAAATTCTTCCCGGTAAAACTCTTCTTGAGTGCCTTAACACAGACCTTGTTTGTGACGCTATCAACGTTGCTATGAGAGAAATCTTTAAGCAGCTTGCTTACGGCCGTACACAGTCTGCATTCTCAGAGGGCGGTCTTGTTGTAGGCGCAGCACTTGAGGATTTGGGTAAGGGTCTTCGTTCACAGGTTGGAACAATGTTCTCCACAAAGCTTAAGGGTGTTCGTTATATGGAGATGGCAGAGGGTTATGTTACCCGTATGGCTCTTGACGAGGAAGGCGAAGTAATCGGCTACGAGTTCGTTAAGGTTGGCAAGATGCTTGAGGATATCCGTCACGGTGTATCTCCTGACGAAGCATACAAGAATAATATCGGTAACTACGGTCGTTTTGCAGAGGCTGCAAAATATATTGACCCACGTGAAGAATAATAAAGGAGGGCATTTCAATGGCAAACGATGTAAAGTTTGAAGGCAAAGAAAGAAGAATGGCAAAAATAGAAAAGTGCCTTGCCGAATATGGAATTGAAAGCCTGGAAGCAGCAAGAGAGCTTTGCTTGTCAAAGGGCGTTGATGTTGACGCTATCGTTAAGGGTGTTCAGCCAATCGCATTTGAAAATGCAAGCTGGGCATATACTCTCGGCGTAGCAGTAGCATTCAAAAAAGGCGTTAAAACCGCTTCTGACGCGGCTGCTGCAATCGGTATCGGCTTGCAGGCATTCTGCGTTCCCGGTTCTGTTGCAGAGCAGAGAAACGTAGGTCTCGGCCACGGTAATCTGGGTGCTCGTCTTCTCAGCGAGGAAACAAAGTGCTTTGCATTCCTTGCAGGTCACGAATCATTTGCGGCTGCTGAGGGTGCAATCGGTATTGCCCGTACAGCAAACAAGGTTCGTAAGGAGCCTCTCAAGGTAATTCTTAACGGTCTTGGCAAGGACGCCGCTTATATCATTTCAAGAATTAACGGCTTCACCTATGTTCAGACTCAGTATGATTACTATACAGGCGAGCTTAAGATAGTTCAGGAAAAGGCATATTCAAACGGCGAAAGAGCAGCAGTTAAATGCTACGGTGCTGATGATGTACGAGAGGGCGTTGCTATTATGCAGCACGAGTCTGTTGACGTTTCTATCACAGGTAACTCAACCAACCCAACTCGTTTCCAGCATCTTGTTGCAGGCACTTATAAGAAATGGTGCGGCGAAAACGACAAGAAGTATTTCTCAGTTGCATCAGGCGGCGGCACAGGCCGTACACTTCATCCCGATAATATGGGCGCAGGTCCTGCTTCCTACGGTCTTACAGACTCAATGGGCAGAATGCACGGCGACGCTCAGTTTGCAGGTTCTTCCTCAGTTCCTGCCCACGTTGAGATGATGGGTCTCATCGGTATGGGTAACAACCCGATGGTCGGCGCAACAGTTGCTTGTGCAGTTGCAGTAGAAGAAGCAGTTAAATAAGCCACTTTCAAGGTTTTTTAATAGCTAAAAAATTAATAGATAAAATCGTTGATTTCAAATTTGTCAACGATTTGTCAACGGAATTGTATTTTAAAAGGATGACGCTTCATCGGTGTCATCCTTCTTTCTTTCTGTAAACATATTTTCAAGTACAGCAGAGTATGTATCTTGTTGATTTTTTGTCCAGTGTGCATATATATCGAGGGTTTCTTTAATGTTTTTATGACCTAATCGTTGCTGAACAAATCTAATGTCCGCATTATGTTCAAAAAGCTCTGTGCAATGAGTGTGCCTGAGTGAATGGAATGTAAAATCAGTTATTCCAAGTTCATTTTTTATTACCATTGAAGTATGCTGTGATGTGTTTGTTGTAACCAAAGAGCCGTCCTCTCTAACGCTGATTAAGTCAATTTCCTTTTCTCCTTCATTTTTTATTGATGTTCGGTTGATTACCCCATTTTTGTCAACATACAAGTGCATATAATTCTTTTTGACTTTATTTTTTAGATACCTTTTGTAACCCTCCTGTAAAATTTTAAGTGTGTCAGTGTCAACTGATAAAACACGGCACGATTCATATTTTGGTAATTTTAAATACCATACATGCCTTAAATCAGAATACTGCATTTGCCTTTTTACAGATAAGGTTTTATTTTCAAAATCAATATCACTCCAACACACAGCATATGCCTCTCCTCTGCGTAGTCCGAAACGATATGAAAAAAGCAAAGGAAAATACACAGATGAATCAATAGTAAAGCGTTCAAAAATCAAATTTATTTTGTCATGAGTAAGAAATACATTATCGTGTTGATTTAGATTTTTTTTTTTTAACACCCTTTGATTAGGTATTCTTATTCCTAAAGCAGGATTGTTTGAAAGGCTTATATACTTATTTTCAACAGCATATTTAAAGATAGAGGTTATCAATGCTCTGAGATTGTTTACAGAATTTATGCTTATTTTTTCAGTATCTATCGCCTTGTTAATAATCCGTTGAAGGTCTAACGAAGAAATTTTATTTAATGGCTTATTTCCGATTTCGGGTATGAGCCATTTATTAATCATTTTCCTGTATTTTTCCTGTGTCGTTTCTAAAGTACTGCATTTAACATTATCCTCAAACCAACACCCAACAATAAAGTCTGCAAAGCTGATATTTGTGTCTTTAATGCTGTTTCCTGCATTGTATTCAGCCAAAGCACGCGTTCCTGCCTCCTGAGCTTCTTTTCTCGTTTTGAATGTACCTACAATCTTGCGTGTGCGTTTGCCTGCCACAGGGGCAGTTTCAAAAGAAGCTTGAAATGTTGTTCCTCGTTTTCCCTCTCTTCTTCGTATGCATAACTGAGCCATTATATTACCTCTTAACCTTTAACGTTAGTTGCTTGGCTTGTTAAAAACTCTTCAAGCCAAACAACTGCAATAATTGTCTTTCCGACCTTAACGCTACGAAGCTCACCTGATTTAATCACTTTATAAATTTGGTGCTTATCACATCCCAGTAACTCAGCCACCTCGGCAACGCTTAAAAATTTCTTATCTGAATTAA
This sequence comes from Eubacterium sp., assembly GCA_051881275.1. Lineage (GTDB taxonomy): Bacteria > Bacillota > Clostridia > Oscillospirales > Acutalibacteraceae > Eubacterium_R. The sequence continues at coordinate 8,371 of JBJEPO010000163.1, forward strand.
TAATCATAAAAATTGCTCCTTTATAAAATTAAAATTTTATCACCATTATCACCATACCGCCATAAAAGGCGGTATGAGTAATATTAGAAAGTGACGATATTTTCACTTTCATCACAATTAACAGAAATAATATCTTCTGTTTTCTCGTCAGAATGACTGCTTTTTATAGGCATTTCAATCTTGTACGGAGGTAACTGTGATGAATTTTCATTTTTAATGGTAATTATTGTTCCGTTGGCTTTTACGGATGAATTAAATGTAATTCCAACGGAATGTAAATTACTTTTTAGTCCGTTAAGCCTTCTTGATAAAACATTAGGCTGTGACGGAAAGGATTTTAATTTAGTATTAATACCCAAACTCGGAGCAAGTACCGTTAATTTATTATATAATTCCGACACCAAACCTTCCCACTCGGGTTTATCCTTCATAAAATTAAAAACTAATGTTGCAACGACATTTGAATTAATTATTTCTATGTCGTGCTTGTTAATGTTGATGAGATATTCTTCTATAAAGGTATCGCCTAAACCTCCCAACGCTTCGCCGATAGCAAATCCCCAACGGGCAAAATCAGCCATACGAGGCAATTTATCAAGTTTGACGGTAGGGCGTATTCTTTTTGCTTTTGATAGCACATTAAATATTCCACCTAAGATATACGGCAAATCTTTCTCAAAGTTCTTTTCAACTTCAATCAGTTCTTTGCGTTCATCTTCGCTAATTCTTGATAATTCAAGGAGGATAGCACGGTCTAATAAATCGGAACGAGTTGCGACATTATTTATACCGTTAAGAGCAATACATCTTTTAAATTTAAAAATATAGTCCTCGGAATTAGTAAATAGCTTCCGCTGTTGCATACCTCCTCCTGTTATCGCTCTGCACAAAGTATCGCTTGTTTCCTCGCTTATATGTGAAACATTATCAAACGGCAAAAACCAGTGCGTTTGCAGATTAACCATAAGTGAACGCTCGTCCTTGTTTAAAGTAAGTGTTTCCAATTCCGAGGGGTCTATCAAACTTTTCAACAATCGACAGGTTGTACTTTTAGCTGCACCTTGCTCACCGTAAAAAATAGGCATAGCATGCGGAATATCAGGAACAAAGCAAGTAATTAACCAACATAAAAATAATGTTCGGTTGTTTTTTATGTTGATATAATCAAATATTTTGTTCACATCCCCATTGGCATTAGGAATAACCTGTGCCTTTTGATGACGATACCTGTAAAATAATATGGGTGTATCATTTTCTAAACTCCAATTATCAGAAGTAATTTTTATCGACTGATAATCGTTATTTGTTAAATCATACCAAAAGGTATCGTCCTTGTTTGCAACACGGTTATAAAGTGGTATTGGTTCTTTATTTTCAAATAACGCCTTTGCTGACAAAACAGCTAAAACTTGTGTTATGTTTTCTTTTTTTGCAGGTTTATGAACCGCCTTATAATATAAAGAATTTAACCAGATATTTAATCCGTAACTATCAATTGACCAAATTTCTTTATGACCGTCTATGTTAACAGCAATATATGGCTCATTTGCCGTATCGTGAAATAATACAGAATTGTTTTCTTCAACAAGTCTGAGTATTGTTTCCGACTGTGTTTCTTTACACAACCTGTCCACCTCGCTTTCAGCTAAATATTTTTCTTCAAAATAGGACAATATGTCGAACTCTTCTAAGTTTGTAATTTCGTCCATTGTATGACCTTTTTCTAACCAGTCATACACATCTTCTTTTTCGTCAAGGTCATTAAGTTTAATGACCTTGGCAAAAGGAAGATTATCCTTGAATTTTTTTCCGTATTCTATACCAGGCTCGTCATTATCTAACAATATAATAAGATTTTTGTTTTCTAAATATTTATTGTATGTATCAAGCCAAGGAGAGTTTGCTCCCGTATCGAGAGTAGTTGCACAATAACCTAATTCAATAAGTTTATCTGCACATTTTTCGCCCTCAACAACATATACAGTATTTGATTTTATAACATTTGGCAAATTATACATTACTCTTTGAATACCTTTAATGCCCTTTGTTCCGTCAGGTTTATAAAAGCAAAAGCTTTTTTCACCGTTATTGCAATATCTTTTCTTTATATATACCAGAACTCCATCAGCATTAAAATATTCATAAGTTATAGGTTCTGTAATGTTAGTGCTTGATTTTGACAAATCATTACTTAAATATAGGTCTTTCTTTTCTAATCCAAGGGAGTTGAGTATCTCTTCTGTGTTGCAACCTGCAAAACAATGTAATAATATTTTGCCGTTATCAAATTTGACTGATAGGCTCGGGTTTTCATCGTCGTGTGCAGGACAACAAGCTGTATATTGATTGTTTTTACCTGGCTTAACCTTATTTAATAATGATAAAAATTCATTCGGACTATTAAACATAATTTTAAATCCTTTCTAACTAATAGTTGCCATTTACCGCCGAATGATATATAATATTAGCAGTAAGGCATTTGGGTTTTTGTTCTTACTTATTTAACCGTTTGGGTATTGCAGTACTCAGACGGTTTTTATTTTCCCTCCATTCTTTTTATAATAAAACTTGACGCGAAGAAAAATGTTGTATATAATATTTGCATTAAATAATATATAGCTAATTTTCTTGCGTTATTGAAATTATATGTCCTCTCATATAAAAAGTCAACACCTTGAAAATAAGTTCAATTAATGTTTGCAAAAGGAGATAATAACTATGGCAAATGCAAAGAAAATAGACAAATACAAACAAATTGATAGATTTAATAATCCTTTTCCGAAACGTTTTAGAAAATTAATGGGCGAAATGACTCAGGAAAAGCTATCTAAAGAATTAGGTGTATCAAGACAAACAGTATCAAATTATTACAACGGGAAATCTGAGCCAGACTATAATATGCTTGTTAAAATAGCGAGATATTTTAATGTTAGTACAGATTATCTAACAGGTAAAACTGACGTAAAGGCAGACGATATTACTTTACAACAAGTATGTGAATATTCTGGTTTATCTGAAACGGCAATAAACAAATTAACTAATAAATCTTTATACAGGGGCGATGAATATAGATTTATTAATCAAATAATTGAACACGAAAATTTTATTGATTTGTTAGATTTAATAACAGCACATATATGGAATAAAGATATAAATCACTATAAAGCTACTGATATTGATGTAAATAGTCTTGCTAAACTGTTTGGCTGTACCACAGATTTGTTGAAAAAACATTTAGAAATGTCATCTCAAAACGTTATTGAAGAGACCTTCATGAAAATAGTTAATGACATCACTTACTATGAAAAATAATATTTATAATGGTGATATGGTGGTAATGGTGATAAATTTTAATTTAATACACATAAAAAAGCTATTGACTTTTATTAATGTCAATAGCTTTTTCTTATATGCAAAAAACGGACTGACATTAAGTCAATCCGTAAAATTTAGTCATTAATACCAAGCAATATATTTACTGCTTGCTGAAGCTCGGGCTTATCACGATAAGCGGTTACGAGTTTCCTTTCCTGTTCGGTCAGGTTATCAGTTGAAATCTGAACATCAAGTAATTCACTCGGTGAAATATCAAGAGCATTGCAAATATTAGCAATTATATCAGCATTAGGTCTATACATACCCTGCTCCCAATTAGAGAGCCTGCCACTGCTAACGCGTATTTTTTGTGCAAGCTCAGTCTGAGTCATTCCACGCATTTCTCGGTACTTGCGTATTCTTGAGCCAATCTCATACTTCATTTAATCACCTCTATTTGATTATACATTTATTATCTGAAAAATCAATAATATTTTCAAGAAATTCTGTAAACTATTATTGACTTTACAGTAATTCTTAATTATAATAAAAATGATTACAGAAATTCTTGAAAAGAGTGGTAATATGTATGTTTATGAAAAAGTACGCTCCTATATTGACGAAAACGGTATAAAACAGGTAGCAGTTGCAAAAAAGGCAGGAATACCTAATGTTACTTTCAATGCCATTATGAACGGCAAGCGTACTTTATATGCAGATGATTTAAGGGCAATTTGCATTGCACTTAATGTAAGCCCCGAAATTTTTATAGATTACAAAACAACGAAAGGAGAATAAACAGTAGTTCATAAAAACGCTAAAAATTACATTTAAGAAAGGAAATAATAAAATGTCATCGAAATTCAACAAATTATTCAACAAGTATGCGGATGCAGCCAATGCAATGAACAAAGGCTTCAACAAAATAGTGGGAAAAGATGTTTTGGGAGAAATGAAGAAAATTGAAGAGCCTAAAGAATTTCTACCATATGAAAGCTTACCCTCTTACTCTTTGCCTGAACCGGAGCAATGGAATGTTTTGAACGGAGAACCGAGAGAGTTTGCAATAGAAGGAAACATTATATCGGTTTCTGCTAATTTAGATGCCTGCATACAATACAAAAACATTTTTAAATCAACCGCAAGATACTATGCCGACAGGTTTAAGTTTAAATACCAAAACTGCGTCAATGATTATGACTCATTAATGCATTATTTTGACGACCTATATTTTGAAGGTTTGATGCCTATGATTGATAGGGCTTATGGCTTGCTGTTGCCATTTAGTGTATTTAATGTAAGTATGCAAGATTTTACAACTCGCCACTCCGAGACATATCACGCAGCAATGTCATCACATCAAACCATTGCAGGAATAGAGCAGGAAAAAAATCAGTTCGCTCAAAACATTGGAAACCAAATAGGAAATTCTATACAAATGCAAGGTGGTGGATTTGGTGTAAAGGGTGCTGCAAAGGGTGTTGCGAAAGCAGAAGCGTTTAACTTAGGTATGAATTTACTTGGAAAGCTCGTAACTCAGCAAAACAGTATGTCACAAGCTGATAAAGATAAGGTTTATGAAAGCATTAATCACGAGGCTTTCTTTAATGAAGTATATAGCGATTATGTTAATACATATTATACATTGATTAATATTTTGTCGGAAAACGGCTTGTTGGGTAATGTAACTACATTAATCAGTAATGAGTATAATACTATATTAGAAAATCTCAAAAATCCAATGTTCCCAAAAGAGCAACTTGTTCCTGCAATCGTTAAGCTGATAAATATAAACCCATTTGTACCGGAGTGTTATGAACTGCTCAGACAAAATGTAGGTCAAACAGATGAAGTAAGTGCACTTGCAAATTATTTTAATAGTTAATTCAAAGAGGTAGGAAATGAGTAAGATATGTTTAAATTGCGGAAAAGAAACAAAGGATACGGCTAAATTTTGCGGTAGGTGCGGAAAACCCTTTGAAACGGCTTTTTTAAATAGTAATGCCGATCACAGTAGTCCAATTTCTTTGTCTTATGCGCAAAATCAAAGAGCTTACGAAAGCTCCGTTAGTGCAATTAATAATATCGGCACAACACCCACAAGCACATCTTCCGACAATAGTGTAACTGCTACTACAAAAAGAGATATAAAAATTAACAAAAAGCTAATTACTATTTGTTCTATTTGTGCAGTAGTCCTTATTGTATTAGTTGTTGCAATCGCGCTAATATCAAAAGACAGTGCAAGTGATGAAACGGTAGCACAAGCCGCTTTACTAGTAGCACAACAAGAATACGGCTACAAGTTAGAACTTAAAGACTGCAAAATTATAGATTCGTTTAAGTGTAAAACAGAAAATCCGTTATCAGGAAATAAAATCAAAAATATGATATATCTTGTAATTGTTGAAGCAGATGCTAAAGACGAAAACGGAAATGTTGCAGAGACGGTTAAGTATGCAGTATCACTGATTGACCCTAAAGAGAAAAATGGTAATGTAATCTATGACCAAGCAACATCTACTGCTTCTGAGTGTACGGGAATGGATAACTCAGAAATTGAAAAACAGCTCCTGTCAAATGTTGCGGCATTTCGTTAACAACTAATAAAATGAGGAACTTAACATAATGAAATACTGCAATAATTGTAATACAGAAATTGAAGATTTTGACAATTACTGTATTGAGTGTGGAGCAGAACAACTAAGCCATCCAAAATTCGTTGTTGATAAATATTGTGAGGAATGCGGTACAAAAATTGAAAACGGTGACTTATTCTGCACTGAATGTGGAAATACAGTTAGTTATTGTTCAACAAATGAGTTAACCGAATCACAGAATAAGCCAAATTCTAAAAGAAACACCAGTTCAAAAGCTATAATAAATGTCATAATTATTGTTTTGATAATTTCAATCATTTTTACAGGTATTTATTTGTTTTATCTTATAAAGGACAATAAGTCTGTTCCTGTTTCAGAAACTACTAATACGCAAACGTCAACCACTTCTGAAACAACGGAAGAAATTAAAAAAAACATTGATTATAACATATATAAGTCAGTTCTTCAAAAATATGCAGAGTCAAATTATGAAATGGCAATGTATTTTCTTGCAGATTTAGATAAAGATAAAACTTATGAACTGTTGATAGAATACGGCAATTTTGAGTATCTGGAAGGGTTAGATATATATAAAATAAATAATGATTCCGCTGAGTTTGTTGACAGTTTTGATTTGAGTTATTCTAGTTTCCATTTCTGCAAAAATGGTGAAATGTATTTGTTCTATGCAAATGGAAGTTATTATTCATTATCGCAGGTAATACTTTTTAACGGAGAATTAACAACTAAAGAAGTTATTTTCAAAAATCACGGCGAAACAACTGACTATCCATATTCAGATGTATTCGAATATTTAGATTCAAAGACTGAAATAACATATTTAACAGCAGCTGTTAGTGATTATTCGTTGTTAGATTCTGTTTCTAACGGAGCTGAACCTGCTACCGAAATTGTTTCTTATTATGAAATACAAAATGAGGAAAACAGCACCTCAGAAAAACAAACTGCAAAATCAACTACTAAAGAAATAACAACCCAGCAAGAAACAGCATCAGTCACTATTATAGAATCCGAATCACCCACCACATCTAAATATGAAAACATTATAATTCCTGCATCTCCTGTTACATTAAAAATTTCTAACATAGCACCTTCGCGTGACGGTGGATATGTAGAAATTACAGATTTAAAAATTGAAGACTATGAATTAACAGGCTATATTAAAAATACTAACTCTCAACTTGCGGATGTGAAATTGATTTATAAATTTTATAATAATCAAGGGGTATGTTTATATAAAAGCTCTATTTATGAGACAGATATGTCGGCTGATGAAAAACGCAAAATAAGAATTAATTTATCCTACTATGCAAGTGAAATTACGGAAGTTAGATTTGACACAGAAGCGTCGTCTATTAGATTTGGATAGTTCGACATTATATTTGCATTAGTGCACTATCAATAATCTTATATTTACTATCACCGACGAACAAATTATAGGTTCCGTCAAGATTATCTCTAAGGATAATATCACAGTGTTGCAGTTCATCTATTCCTTGAAGAACTGTTACTAAATCCCTTGGTGTAAATTCAGACTTGTTAGATAAGTCCATTGAAGCGTTGGCACTGTTTATAATTCTTCGTTTCATTTTTCAAACTCCTATTATTTATTTGGAAAATTTAATTTTACATCTCGGTTAGACGGTTTATTTATAAAAATACATAGCTGAGAGTTTCAGCAAGGATTTTGTATAAAAAACAATTAAATTATTCCTACAATAATATATAAGGTTTTTAAGAAAAAATAAGCACTCTGAAAAGAAATAACAAAATCTTTTTAGAGTGCTTAAATTATATCAACACAGTATAAAAACAAACATCTCTTTTCATTTATAAATTTTATTATGCAAAATTAATCGCAATTTGCTTAATTACAGCAGTATTTTATAAAAGATATTAAAATTGCCTTTTTGTTTATACTTGCTATCTCAATTATTAATAACCTATTAACGAATTTGTATTTGGCTTTTTCCTGTCTTATAATATAATTACCAAATAAAAAGGCAGGTAAATTATATGATTTACGGTTATGCAAGATGTTCAACAAATGAAAAATTACAGGACATCAACAGACAGGTGCGAGAACTTAAACAGCAAGGAGCAAATGATGATACGATTTATCTTGAATATGAAAGCGGAACAAAGGAAAATCGTGCTGAACTATGCAAACTGATGAATATAATTCAATCAGGTGATACAATCATTGCAACAGAGGTCAGCAGAATCACAAGAAGCACAAAACAATTATGCGATATTATTGAATTTGCAAAGGATAGAAAAATCAAGTTGGTATTCGGTAGCTTTATTGTTGATTGTTCAAGTGACCTTGACCCTATGACAGAGGGCATGCTCAAAATGATGGGAGTATTCAGCGAAATAGAGCGAAATATCATCAGTCAAAGAGTAAAAAGCGGTATGAATAACGCAAAGGCTAAAGGTAAGGCAATCGGCAGACACAAAACAACAATAGCTGATATACCAAATGTGTTTTTAAAGCATTATGATAAATACAAGAAAGGCGAATTAAGTAAAATGGATTTATCTCGCCTGTGCGAGCTGTCATATCCAACTGTTTATAAATACATCAGCATATTGGAGGGCTAAATTATGAAAGTCAGTATTTGTTCGCGAGAAGCGATAGAAAAACTTATAGAGTATAATTTTCCTAAAAACACAGCCGTTATCAGCTTCTATGACCCTAAGTCAAAATACTCAATCTATGATACACCTGTTGATTATTCAAGCGTAACCGACAGAGTATTTTATATCTGTATTCCCGACCTTGATATAACAGCATTTGAAGATGTAGGACTGACATTTGATACATATTTTACAGAGGCATATAATTTGGCTGAATTTATATATAACGCAAAAAATGAAGGTCTTGATATTATATGTCAATGCGACTATGGCGAAAGCAGAAGTGCAGGCTGTGCCGCCGCTATTTTAGAGCATTTTTACAAAACAGGAATATCAATATTTGCCGATTACAGATATTACCCTAATCAAGTTGTATTTAACAAGGTGTTTGACGCATTAGAAAAGCATAAAAATAACAGCTGATTAAAAAACAACTGTTATTTTTATACTTAAACTTGTCAACGATTTGTCAACGGAAGCATTATCAAAACGGAACAATAGCATTCATAACTCAACATAAACAATTACAAAAAGATGGCATAAACAAAGCAATTAACTAACGATAAAAACACAATAAACATTTAAAAACTCTTGGGTAACAACCCGATGGTCGGCGCAACCGTAGCTTGCGCAGTTGCAGTTGAAGAAGCAAATAAATAATTTGCTTCAAAACTGCGTCAACGAACAGAGTTTGCAAAGCAAACGACAGAGTAACAGTCCGGTGGACTGTTGCGAGTGAGTTAGGTAAAGCAAGCCAATAATTATTTACAAATAAGCTGTTTTGTGTTTTTTGCAAAACAGCTTTATTTTTTTGCAAAAATGTATTTTTATAAAACCAAAATCGTTAGTTAATCGTCTATAATATGTTACCGTTACTAAAAAACAAAAAGGAGTTGCTTTTATGTTAAACAAATTAATCACCAAGGAAACGGATACGGACGTTCTTAATTTGGGCAACGATTCGCATATTGAAAGTGTTGATGACCCTAAATTAAACCAAATACTTTTCACAATTTATGATAAACTGCATTTGCCGGTTAAATCTCTGGAAGAAAAAGAAAAGAATATTGAATACTTACAGGATTCAGTCAAAATGCATAAAGATATTGTATCACCGCAGGGCTTCTTTTCTTTGTTTGAAGAGATATTTTTGTCTATTTTGAAATATGCGGTAATACCGTTATTCATAGTGTTATTTATAACGCTGTATGTTGTTCATGACAAGGTTAATACAATGGCTAAGGTTATTTATTCCATTCTTGAATTACCATGTGTAATCAACGGCAGTCATCTTTCGGGAGTGAGCGAGACAATTTGGATTATTTTTGTAGATCTACTCCTAATTTTTATCGTATCGCTTCTTTGGTCACTGTTTGAATATATCGACTCAAAGCATCAGCTGAAAAAAATTGAACCGGAGCTTGCAGAAAAAATTTCCGAGCGTGACAATATGTACAGTGTTCTGGCACCGTATTTATCCTTTGTTCCCGAGGCATACCGCACCTCAAAGGCGATTGAATTTTTTGCAAACAGCTATCGCAAAGAAAGCAGTGTATCAAATTTAAAAGAGGCAATACAGTTATACAGACAGCAGGAGCATTGGGACAAAATGGAGAGATATCAGGAAGAAACCATAGAGCATTTGAAGGAAATTGAATTTCAGAATTTAACAATGATGAATCAGCTTGACCGCATAAGAACCGATGTTTGGGTTGCAAATCTACTGTTTTAGCAGCTTTACTAATTTGAAAAAAGGAGAGAATTATGGAAAACACTATTACTCTTGAGGAGTTTTTAAGTCGATTAGATGAGATTAACACTGCCGAACAGGACAAGCTGATTAAGGAGCAGGAGGAATATGAGGCTAACATTAAGGCGGAAGAAAAACGAGAATTTAAGCAAAAGATGATATTTATAGCGGTAGCCTTGATTATAGGTCTTGTTATATTTACAGTGAATGAGATTCATAAAATTACTACATATAACAGTGCAGTAAACCATTATCAACAGGGTGAATATATTAAAGCGTATGAGGAATTTTATTCTCTTGAAAAATTCAAGGATTCACGTGATTATCGCAAGATATTGAGAGAGGAGCACCCAAACGATGTAAACTTCAAATGTGAGGGTGAAACAATTGAAATTGGAAAATATAACATTAAAGATTCTGAGTTTGATCCCGAAACGGGCGAGGATGTTCTTGAAAAATCCGAAATAACATGGATTGTTGTTAAAAAAGAAGATGACAGGGCTTTATTGGTATCAAGAGAAGTTCTTGCAAGTATGCCGTACAAAAAATCAAAGGATGAGCCTAAAAGCACAAGCTGGAAAGAAAGTACCGTCAGAAAGTGGCTTAATGATGATTTTTACGATGAGGCATTTTCAAAAAAAGAGAAAAAACGCATTTTGACAACCGACGTTTCAAATTCCGACCCATACAAATACGCAACACCCGGTGCGGACACGCAGGATAAAATTTTCCTGTTGTCAAAAAAAGAGTTGGACGAGTATATGACGGATAAGGATTGGATGAAGGCAAAGGAAACAGAGTATTTGCGTGAGAAAAACGGGGACGAAGGATTTTTGTCAAACAATCCGCAGAAGTATAGGTGGTGGACAAGAGATGTGTGCCTTGATACAACCAAAGCAGTTTATGTAAAAACTAACGGAAGCGTTAAGGATGAAGGCTCAAACACAAATAACGAATACATGGGAGTTCGCCCTGCAATGTGGATTAGTATTAATTAGCTTTCACAGTTGAAGAAGCTAACGAATAAGCCAATTAAACACTTTAGAACGCTCGGATTTTTCCGAGCGTTTTTGTTATACAACTATTTATTGATATTATGTTTAATTTAGATTATAATTAATTTAAGAATTAAATTACTTAACGGAGGGGAATTATGCCGTTACAGATAATCAGAAATGACATTACCAAGGTTCAGTGCGATGCCATTGTTAACGCCGCAAACAGCACTCTGCTGGGCGGTGGAGGCGTTGATGGCGCAATACACAAAGCCGCAGGCAGAGGATTACTGCTTGAATGTATGAAATTAGGCGGTTGTAAGGTAGGACAGGCTAAAATTACAAAGGGCTACAATCTGCCCTGCAAATACGTTATACATACAGTTGGTCCCAAGTGGAAAGGCGGAAATAACGGTGAAAAGGAGCTGCTTGAAGGCTGCTATAAAAATTCACTTGCCCTTGCCAAAAAATACAAGTGTAAGTCGGTGGCGTTTCCGCTGATTTCAAGCGGTGTTTACGGATACCCTATGAGTGAAGCCTTTAAGGTTGCCGTTGATACGGCGGCTGACTTTCTTATGAACAACGATATGATGATTTATATTGTTGTTTACAACAAAAACGCCGTGGCGGTAAGCGGTAAGCTTTTCAGCGATATTGCACAGTACATTGATGATAATTATGTTGCAGAGCATTCTCCATACGATGCACGAAGAATGAATGATTTGCAGGAAAGCATGCCCCTGCCGCAGACGAATTTCATTGATGAAGATTTAACGGGCAACACCTTTTACTCTAATGAAGGACCGGCAATGCAGGCTCCTAAGGCAGCTCATCCTCCCTTTAAAAGCCGTAAAATTGCTGACGATTTAGGCGACACCGCCGATTTATCGGATGTTCTTAAAAATGCGCTTGACGAAAGCTTTTCGCAAATGCTCCTTCGTAAAATTGACGAAAAGGGAATGACCGACAGCCAGTGCTACAAAAAGGCAAATATTGACAGAAAGCTTTTTTCAAAAATACGCAGTAATCGTCTGTATAAGCCCAGCAAGCCTACGGTGCTGGCATTTTGCATTGCGCTGGAGCTTGATATTGACGAAGCAAGAGAAATGATGATGAAGGCAGGCTTTGCCTTTTCCCACAGCAGTAAATTTGACATTATCGTTGAATATTTTATTAAGCATAATAAGTATGATATTTTTGAAATAAACGAGGCACTTTTCACCTTTGACCAAAGCTTGTTAGGGTAAGCTTGAAATTAATATCAGCACGCTTAAGCTTTCTATCGCCAACTTAATTGAATTATTTGATTAGTTAATGATATAATGTTATTGCTTAGAGCGGCTTAATTCAATGCAGGAGGAAAAAATATGGAAATTACAAAAATTGTTATAACCGGCGGTCCCTGCGCAGGCAAATCAACTGCAATGAGCTGGATACAAAATGCTTTTACACAGTTGGGTTATGCAGTATTGTTTGTGCCTGAAACTGCAACTGAGTTAATTACCGGCGGTGTTGCACCTTGGACCTGCGGCAGTAATCTTGAATTTCAAAGCTGTCAGGTTAAGCTCCAAATTGAAAAGGAAAAAATCTTTGAAAAAGCGGCGAAATCCATGGACGCTCAAAAGGTGTTGATAGTTTGCGACCGTGGAGTTATTGACAACAAGGCGTATATGACTGATTTGGAATTTTCATCTGTGCTAAAGGAAATAAACGGCAGTGAGGTTGAGCTGCGAGATACTTATGACGCAGTGTTTCACCTTGTAACTGCCGCTAAAGGTGCCCAAAAATTTTACACTACGGCAAATAATGAGGCACGCACCGAAACTGTTGAGGAAGCGGCAAGGATGGACGACAAATTAATAAGTGCCTGGACCGGTCATCCCCATTTCAGAGTTATTGATAATTCAACAGATTTTGACAACAAAATGAAACGCCTTATTGCCGAAATATCATCATTTTTAGGCGAGCCGGAGCCGTATGAAATTGAAAGGAAATATTTGATTGAGTATCCGGATACAAAATGGCTTGAAGGTAATCCTAACTGTCATAAGGTTGAAATTATCCAGACCTATCTAAACTCTTCAAATGATGATGAGGTCAGAGTTCGCCAAAGAGGCGAAAACGGGAATTATGTTTATTTTCAAACAATAAAGAAAAAGGTTACTGATTTAAAGCGAATTGAAATAGAGAAAAGATTATCGCAAGAGGAATATTTGTCATTGCTTATGAATGCCGATACAACAAAACGGCAAATAAGAAAGAACAGATATTGCCTTACATATAATAATCAGTATTTTGAAATAGATATTTATCCGTTTTGGAGCGATAAAGCCATTGCCGAAATAGAGCTTAGCGACGAGAATACGCCTGTTAAATTTCCAAAGGAAATTAAGGTGATTAAAGAGGTTACCGATGATGTGGCATACAAAAATGCTTCCTTGGCACAAATAAAATAACTCTTATAAAATATGTCGCCCGGTAGGCGACCAAATGAAGAATAAACCTCTGTATAATGAGCTTGTAAGGTTGATAAACAACCAAAAACAAATTCATTTTACGGAGGTTTTTATTATGAAAAAAGTAAAGAACAACACAACAGAGCTGGTATTTATTCTTGACCGTTCGGGCTCTATGGGCGGACTTGAAAAGGACACAATCGGCGGATTTAATTCTCTTATTGAAAAGCAGAAAAAGCAGGACGGCAAATGCTATGTGACCACCGTTCTTTTTGACCACGAGTATGAATTGCTCCACGACAGAATTGAGCTTAACAAAATCAAGCCAATGACCGAGAACGATTATTACGTGCGTGGCTGTACGGCACTGATTGACGCTATCGGAACTACTATTTCTCATATTGCAGGAATTCACAAATACGCAAGGCGTGACGATGTGCCGGAGCATACAATGTTTGTTATTATGACCGACGGATACGAAAACGCAAGCCATAAATATTCTTCCGACAAAGTCAAGAAAATGATTGAAAAGGAAAAGAAAAAGTACGGCTGGGAATTTTTGTTTATCGGTGCCAATATTGACGCAGTTGAAACTGCCGGAAATTTCGGTATAGAAAGCGACCGTGCTGTAAATTACAATGCCGACAGTCAGGGCACAGGCGTAGTTTATGACACATTGGCAAATACAGTGTCCTGTATGCGTGCGTCAATGCCTATTTCGGCGGATTGGAGCGACCGTATAAACGAGGACTATAACAACAGAAAATAATATTGCTTAAAGCAGTGGATTTATGGTATTATAATTAGGAATAAACCCAAAGGTGAGCTTATGAATAATACTGTAAAATCTGTAATGGCTTTAATTTTGTCGGTAATAATGGCGTTAACCTTTATTTCCTGTACGGCAAAGACTGAGGAGACTGCTACTGAGACCACAACCGAAACCGCAACACAGCCTACAACCTTCGGCGTACAGCAGAAAAAGAATCTTGACAGAGCGAAAAAATATATGCGTGACGATTATAAAACCAACCGTGCCGCAACGCCTGCCGTGGAGTATAAGGGTTATACCTATTACGGCGACGGCGTTATTGATGATGAATTTTCCGGCTGTATTTACAAAGAGGACCAAAACGGGAACAGGGAAGTGTTTATTGACGATGTTTGCTGTTTTCAGATGATTTTGTATGAGAATTATCTGTTTTATGTGGATGAGGAAACCTGGGGAATTTACAAAATTGACCTTGACAATCCTGTCCGTTGTGAAAAAATCAACAAGGACTGCGTGATTCTTGTGGATTCCACGGCGTCCACCGTCTGCGAAACGGTGTATTTAAAAAATGACAGTCTTGTGTATATTGCAAATATTGACGGCTATCCTTCAGCATACAGCGATGAAAATTCCGTTTACCGCTATGATATTGCCACAGGCGAAACCTCGCTGATTGAATCTCTCGGCGCAGGTGAGTATTTTGTGGGCGAATACGGATATTACGCCGAATATATTTATGACGAAAGCGGCGGCGAAATTGTTTATTATTCCGACAGCGGAGAAGTGCTAAAGGATGATAAATTCTCTAAGGACGACAAGGGATTTTATCTGTACCCGGGCGAAAATGTTTACGAGGACGACAATTATATAATTGTTGAGGAGCAGGAGGTAAATTCCACCGAGGAATACGACGAGCAGACCTTTGTGCGTACGTTGTACAATAAAAAAACCGGCAACGCCCAAATCGTTGACGGCTCCTCGTCGGTGGGAATTGTCGGCTCAAGGATATATACGGTTTTCTATGATGTGCCGGAGGATTACAACCCCGAGTCAACCACCGAAAATCAAATCATAGCTATAAAATCCGTAGCTTATGATTTGAAGGTATAATAAAAACAAGAACCTGAATTGCATTAAACAATTCGGGTTCTTTTCTTACTAATGCAGTTGGGGGATAAGGGCGGTGGAGATGCCGAAGTAAACCAGCAGGGAAACCGCATCAACTATTGTTGTGATAAACGGTGAGGACATTACCGCCGGGTCAAAGCCTATTTTTTTTGCCAAAATAGGCAGGGTACAGCCGATAATTTTTGCAAAAATTATCTCTGCAAACAGGGTAAGGCAAATTACCAAATCAATCAGCAGGGTAATTTCATCATTTTTGAACAGCAGGTGGTCAACAAGCCATATTTTAATAAAGTTTACCGCCGCCAGCGACAGACCGCATACAAAGCCTACGCGAAATTCCTTCCAAATTACCTTAAAGACATCTTTAAAAGTAACCTCGCCCAATGACAGCGCACGGATTACCGTAACGCTTGCCTGACCGCCTGAATTTCCGCCGGTGTCCATAAGCATAGGGATAAATGCAGTGAGAATTGTCAGACTTGCCAATTTATCCTCAAATCCGGTAATGATTGAGCCGGTAAAGGTTGCCGAAACCATCAGCAGTAAAAGCCAAGGAAAACGGCTTTTCCAGGTGTCAATAACCGAGGTTTTAAGATAGGTTTTCTCCGTAGGGAGCATAGCGTTCATCTTTTGGATATCCTCGGTGTTTTCCTCCTGAAGAACGTCCAAAGCGTCGTCAATGGTGATAATACCCACCAGGCGTTCTTCCATATCAACAACGGGAAGCGCCAAAAAGTTATACTTGTCAAAAAGCTGAGTGGCAATTTCCTGGTCGTCAAGAGTGTTCATGGAAATAACATTTGTTTCCATAAACTCTTCAATTAAGTCATCGTAATCGTGAAGCAAAAGCTCCTTAACCGTGGTAACGCCGATAAGGTGGCGGGACGCATCGGTTACGTAGCAGGTATAAATAGTTTCCTTATCAACACCGGTACGGCGGATACGTTTAAAAGCGTCCTCAACCGTCATATCACGCTTCAAATCCACAAACTCCGGCGTCATAATTGAGCCGGCGGAATCCTCGGGATATTTCAGCAGGGCGTTGATTGAATTCCTTGTTTCGCTGTCGGTGTTCCTCAGTATTCGCTTTACAACGGTAGCAGGCATTTCCTCAATAACGTCAACGGTATCGTCAAGATACAGTTCATCAAGGACTTCACGAAGCTCCGTATCGGAAAAGGCGTGAATCAGTGCCTCCTGCGTGTCGCCGTCAAGCTCTACAAAGGTGTCGGCAGCCTCCTCCTTTGAAAGCAGACGAAAGAGAATAATGCTTTGATTTGACGGAAATTGGTCAAAAAGCACAGCGATATCAGCGGGATTCATCTCACCGAGCAGTTTTTTTATTTCGGAAAATCGTCGCTTGCCGTAAAGCTCCTTTATCTGTTCAACGAGTTCTTCCATCTCAAATTCCATGATATCACCGTCCTGTCTAATTATTTATTGAAATTTTTATTCCATATCAAAAAATTCCTCTTCGTCAGCGTCTTCCACCTTGCGTGTAAGGCGTTTTGTGGTAATTATAAAAATTATCAGCATTGCCGTTCCTGCGACTGTGCTTACAACAGCAATGAAAAATTCGGGCTTTTGATAATACAGCTCACCCTCAACAATAGATGTAAAGCCCGGCTGAGCCATTTCGTATCTAACTTCATCGCAGGTTTTGTTTAACCGCTTAACCTTCAGCGTGTACTCTCTTGTGGAGCCGTCCGACGCCGTTACAATCAGCGTGATTGTCGGCTCCTGGTCGGTGTTCAGCGTTATTGTACCGGGCACCTCGCAGTATGCACTGACGTCTTGGGTGGCGGCACTGAGGGTAATTTGGGTTAAATCCGAAGGTATGTACAGCTTGTAGGCTGTGTCATTTTCGTTTATTTCGGGATAAACCTCGCCGTATTTGCAGTCAACTGCGCTGAGCAGATTATTTGAATTTACATTTTCCCTTTCGGCAAAGGGAAAGTTAAAGGTGTATATAACAGAGCCGTTTTCGTAGCCTAATGTAACGTCAATGCCTGTTGTATGCTTTGTTTCATCGGTTTTGTAGGTTACAAAAATATCGGCGTTTTTATTGGTTTCGTAGCTTTTTAAGGTGGGTGTTACGGTGCTGTCAATCAGCTTTAAGGTATAATCGTAAATCTGCGGATTGAAGCCTCCCTCAATCTCTGCATTTTTAAAGGAGATGGAGGTAAGCATAGGCGGTTGGGCAGGATTTGTTGTGCTCTCTGCCAAGGCGGAAAGTGATGCAGGGAATAAAAACACGCACAAAAGTAAAAGCGTTGATAAAATGCGCTTTGCCCTTTTCATTGTTATTCCCCCTTTTTGTGATTATTACCGTTATTCTATGATATAGCTTGTAATGTCTTTTTTCTCAAGCTGTGCCGTAACCTTCTTTTCGTCAACCTTTGTGCTTATTACATAAATTTGATTATCTTTGATTTTATCAAATTTTTCTATGTCCGCTTTGATGGCGGCATTTGTTGTTTTGCCGGTTTCCTTATTCTTACCGTTGATTTTGACCTCCACCTGCTCCAAAAACTTAATACCGCCGTTAAAGTCGCTGTTAAGCTTGCTTGCAAGGGCGTCAAAGCCGTCTGAGTATTTATCGCCCAATTCGTCGGGCAAATCGCATCCGCTGAGCACAAATACTGTTATACCGTAGGAATTAAGCTCCTTAACAATATCCTTAATATAGTTGTATGTGATTTCTGAATCGGGATTAAGGTATTTGTAGCCGTCATCATCGGTGTACAAATCACCGCCGTTCATTATGGCAGCCTCCGGCGACTGAGTGGCGGCAATGTTATCCTTGTAGCAGTAAATTCTTGCCACAGGCAGAATATCGTTTGCCAGCAGCTCCTCAACAGATGCTTTAGGATGAGAGCCGGGGGAGCTGATAGCACCGAATGTATCAACGCTGGCAAGTGCGCTGGCGTATCCTACCGTGCCGTCCTCACGCTTTGCGTCAAAGGTTACGGAGGTGTAGCCGTTTTCCACCGCCTCGTCTATGACGGAGGAGAGCATTACCGCCGAGTCAAGACTGACGCTGTCAACATGGCGAGAGGATATATTAATTTTCATATTGGACAAATCCGCAGTCTGCGCCGTAGCCTGAAGTGAGAGCCTTTCGGCAGGCTTTGCCGAGCGGTCCATGTGAACGTCCATAAGAGTATAGCCTACGCACACCATAAGTATGCAAAGCAGAACACATCCTGCTTTTTTTGCGTCACTGCGCTTTTTGGCTTTTGCCTTTTTCCTGTTATCTTCACGGCGGCGCAAATTATCGTATTTGTCGCTTGCAGAGGAACCGGGCAGGTACTTGTCGGCAAAATCTATTTTTCTGCCGGCAGGCGGTTCGGTCCACTGACTGTTTCTGTCCTTGTTATCATAAAAGCGTTTTTTCTTTTTCATTGGCTGCGTTTTCCTTTAAAATCCCTACCGCCTTGCAGGGGTCGTCGCTTTTGAATACCGCCGAGCCGGCAACAAACACGTTTGCGCCTGCCTTTGAGGCGGTTTTTACGGTTTCGGCATTAATTCCGCCGTCAACCTCTATGTCAATATCAGGAGCAATTTTTCTCAGCTTTTCAATTTTAGGCATTGTGCTTTCCATAAAGCTCTGACCGCCGAAGCCCGGCTCAACAGTCATAACAAGCACCATTGACAGCTTGTCCAGCAAAGGAATAATACCGTCAATGTCCGTGCCCGGCTTTACCGCAACGGCTGCCTTTTTGCCGAGAGAAAGGATTTTGTCAACGGTTTTTACAGGGTCGCTGTCGCTCTCTATATGAAAACAGATTATGTCCGCACCGGCATTTGCAAAATCCTCGGCGTATTTTAATGGGTCGCTAATCATAAGATGCACGTCAAAGGGCACCCCGCAAACCTTTTTTAAAGCCTCAACAACGGGAATACCTATTGAAATGTTGGGTACAAAGTGACCGTCCATAACATCAATATGTATTAAATCCGCGCCTGCTTTTTCGCATTTTTCAAGCTCGGCTTGTAAATTTGCATAGTCGCTTGCCAAAATTGACGGAGAAATCTTAATATCCATACCGCATACTGCTCCAATATAATTATTTAATATATTATAACCTTATATTCCCTATAAATCAATACGGCAAATTAACAGATTTAACAATTGTGCGCCGAAAAAATTTGTTGATTATCCCCTCGGGAAAATTTTTTTCATTTTAACATTTCTCAAACAATTTTTAATCATTTCAAAAACAAATCATTTGTACAATACAGACAACAGATGAGAAATCACTGAAATAAAATATTATTTTTCGGAGGTACAATTAATGAAAAAAACAAATTTTATTGCTCTTATTATGGGCGTAGTCGGAGGCATTATTTTCGGACTGGGTATGTGTATGTGCTTACTGCCGGAGTGGAACTGCTTTAAGCAGGGTATAGTGGTTTCGGTTATAGGAATTATTATACTCGGTGCAATGATTATTATGCTTCGCAAGGCAAGCGGAAAGCCGGCAATTCAGCTTAACGGCAAAGCAATTGCAACGGTAATATTCGGTATTATCGGCGCACTGGTGCTGGGCGCAGGAATGTGCTTTGTAATGGTTTGGGAAAAGATGGTGCCGGGAATTATTATCGGCATTGTAGGTATAGTATTGCTGTTGTGCTTAATTCCCATGTGCAAGGGCTTGAAATAATTAAAAGGAGAAAAATTTATGGCAAAATCAAAATTAGTATCTGCAAATAAAAAAATTGAAAAAGCGGTAGTAGGCGGATATAAGAAAATTGAAAACGCCGTTGTGAACGGTTATACAAAGATTGAGGACAAATTTGTTGATAATTATTTAACCAAGGACGGCGAATCCGTTGAGGATGCTAAAAAAAGAATTAAGGGCGAGAATATCAGCCGTTAAATGAAAGGAAGTGATTAAATGACAAAGGCAATTATAGGTGTTGCCGCAGGCGTTGCTGCAATAGCGGCAGTTGCCGGTATCGTTATCAAGAAAAAGAAAAAGTAATTAAAGCAATTACATAATTTTACTCCACTTTTCGCCTCTGTGATTTCACAGGGGCTCATATTATAATAATTCTTTGTTCGGTAAAAATTTAAACAAAACTTTAACATTTATATGGTATAATACTCTAAACAAGGCATAGGGGAGGTAATGCTGTGTTTAAAGTATTGGTTGTGGAAGACGACAGGGAGCTTAATCGTACATTGTGCGCCTATCTTAATCAAAACGGCTATGAGGCGGTGGGATGTATCGGTGCAAACGAAGCCTACGACGAGATGTACGAAAATGTGTTTGACATAATCATATCGGATATTATGATGCCCGGTATTGATGGGTTTGAATTTGCGAGTACCGTCAGGGATTTAGACAAGGATATTCCGATTATGTTTTTAACTGCTAAGGATGATTTTTCCTCAAAGCAACGTGGATTTCGCGCAGGAATTGACGATTATATGGTTAAGCCGGCGGACCTTGACGAGCTGCTGCTTCGTATCGGCGCATTGCTGAGACGTTCAAAAATTGCCGTTAACAAAAAAATAACCGCAGGCAGACTGACCCTTGACGCAGAGGAACGCACGGCGTATTTAGGCGATGAGGAAATTGCTCTGACGGTGCGTGAATTTAACATATTATTTAAACTGCTGTCATATCCTAAAAAGACCTTTACACGTTCGCAGTTAATGGAGGAGTTCTGGGATGCAGACACTTTGTCCGGCACAAGAATGGTAGATGTTTATATGACAAAGCTGAGAAACAAGTTTTCGGATTGTGATGATTTTGAAATTGTGACAGTGCATGGATTGGGATATAAGGCGGTGATAAAATGAAAAAGTACCTTGTGCCTATATTCAAATTTTTTCAGTTCTTTCTGCTTACGGCATTTGTTGTAACCTGTAGCTTTTTGATTTATCTTGACAGCGTTAATGTTGATGTTAAGGTATTGAACAAAAACGCTTTTATTACGTTTATCAACGTACTGATTTTAAGCTTGATTTTGTGCATTATTGACGCAGTGCGCAGAAAATTTACCGTAGAAAAGCCTGTTGAGCGCATTACTCAGTCGTTAAAAAAGATTAAAGCCGGGGATTTTAACGAAAAAATCAAGCCGGTGGCTTTTGACAACAATAAATTTAACCCTATTATAGAGGACATAAATCTTCTGACTGCGGAGCTTTCGGGCGTGGAAACCTTAAGAACGGATTTTGTTTCAAATGTGTCCCACGAGCTGAAAACGCCCCTTTCGCTTATTGAAAATTATGCGGCATTGCTTTGCAGTGACGATTTAAGCCGTCAGGAAAAAGAGGAATACGCCTGTGCAATAAAAAATGCCGCCGAGCGTTTATCAAATCTTGTTACAAATGTGCTCAAGCTCAGCAAGCTTGAAAATCAGCAGATTTTTCCCGATGTGAAAAGGTTTAATTTAAGCGAGCAGCTATGCCGATGTATGTTGGATTTTGAAAATCAGTGGGAAAAGAAAAATCTTGAAATTTCAGCGGATATTCAGGAGGATGTTTATATTTACAGCGACGAGGAGCTGCTTACTCTTGTGTGGAATAATCTTATGTCAAACGCCGTTAAATTTACTCCCGACGGCGGTAAAATTTCCGTTTCTCTTAAATCCGACAGTGATGAATGTACCGTTAAAATAACCGACACAGGATGCGGAATAAGCAGGGAAACAGGTGAGCATATATTTGAAAAATTCTATCAGGGCGACACCTCCCACGCCGGCGGCGGAAACGGCCTGGGGCTTGCTCTTGTCAAAAAGGTAATTGACATAACCAAGGGCGAAATTTCCGTTCAAAGCGAAATCGGCAAGGGCAGTACATTTACCGTTGCCCTGAGCAAGTGATAACTAACCAAACACGCCTAAAACGGCACTTAAGGAGAAAATCCATTGAAAAAATTTAAAGAATTTTTGCGTAGAATTTTGTTTCCTCCTATATGGATAACCGCTTTTTGTGCCGTTTTAACGGCTGTGCTGTTGTTTTTTGTATTTTCATACGGATATGATAATACCGTAATTGCAGACATTATTTACGCATTTTCCGCATACAGCTTTTGTATTGTTCTTTTGCTTTTAATTCCAAATCTGAAAGGTGCCGCCGCAAAATTTGTTTCAAAGGTACCGCTGGCTGACAGATTTTTCAACGACAGGCTGTTTAAGGCACATATATCAATTTACATCAGTCTTTTGTGTAATACGGTATATAGCGTGTTTTACGCAGTTGAGGCAATTATTCAAAAATCATACTGGCTTTCGGCGATGGCAATATATAATTTCGTGTTTACGGCAATGCGTTTTGTGCTGGCGGAAAAATACGCAAAGACACGCCGTAAAGAAAACCGAATTATTTATGAGCTGAAAGCTTACAGAGTATGCGGTATTCTTATGCTGATAATGAGCCTGACTATGACAGGTATAATAGAACTGCTGATAAGAGACGGAAAAAAAGCCTCGGGAGAAATTATGGCAATTACCGTGGCGGCTTATACATTTTATTGCTTTATTACAGCACTTATTAATGTGTTTAAGTTTAAAAAGCAAAAAAGCCCCATACTTCTTGCATCAAAGAATGTGTGCTTTGCAAGGGCATTGATGACATTGTTTTCCTTGCAGATATTAATGTTTACACAATTTGGAAGCAGCGACGTGTCCCAACATATTATGAATATAGCAACAGGAACGGCTATCTGTGCAATCTGTGTTGTAATTGCGGTTTTGATGATAGTCAGAGCAAATAAAAAATTAAAAATTGAAGAAGGAAATATTTATGACTGAAAAGGACAAGGCTTTTACTTATTCTTATTCCTCTAAACAGCAGGAGGAAATCAATGCAATACGCAAAAAATATATGCCGGCTGAAAACGACAAAATGCAGCAGCTTCGCAGGCTTGATGAAGGCGTTACGAGAAAGGCAATGGCGGTATCCTTAAGCGTAGGCGTAATCGGTGCGTTTTTGCTGGGCATAGGTATGTGCTGTACGATGGTATGGGCAGATAAATATTTTGTAATCGGTATCATTGTGGGCGTAATCGGAATTGGATTTATTGCAGGCGCATATCCAATATATAGTTATGTGATTAAAAAGGAACGCAGAAAAATTGCACCCCAAATAATTAAACTGACTGACGAATTGACGCAGGATAAACAAAGGAGATAAGGACAATGAAAGCAGGAATATATTTAGGAAAAGAAGATATTGAAATAAGAGAATTGCCTCTGCCTCAGGTTGGCGACAACGATGTGCTTATCAAAAACATATATTCCGGAATATGCGGTACGGATGTGGCAGTTTACAAGCACGGCGCAAACACAGGCCACAAAATCACACCCGGCGGTGAATTTGGTCACGAAACAGTTTCGCAGGTTGCTGCGGTTGGTAAAAACGTAAAGGACTTTACAGTGGGCGAGCGTGTTTATCCCTATCCTCTGTTTGCGAAGAATGACACAAAAAAGGCGGGAGTTATCGGCGGATTTTCGGAATATATACTTATTCCGAATGCAAGAAAAAATCATTCTCTTTATGGTGTTGACAACAGGATTTCCGACAGAGTTGCCTGCCTTATTGAGCCTTTCACGGTGGGATGCCGTGCGGCGAGAAGAAGCAATATCAAGTCAGGCGAAAACGCCGTGGTGTTCGGCTGCGGTACGATAGGTATAGCCGCCGCCATATCCCTAAAATATTTCGGCGCAGAAAAGGTTATGGTTTGCGACGTGTCGGATTTTCGCCTTAATATTGCAAGAAATCTTGGCTTTGAAATCTGTAATACAGACAAAGAGGATTTTATTGAAACGGCTGTAAAATATTTTTCAGACGCACACTCGCTTAATGGTAAAACCGCAGATATTGACTGCTTTATTGACGCCGCCGGAGCAGATGAAATATTTGACTGCTTTATGAAATACGGCAAGATTGAGAGCCGTTTCGTCAGCGTTGCAGTCAGCAAAAGCATAAGACCCCTTGATTTTTTGAATATAACTTATTCGCAGAAAAGCATAATCGGCTCGGGCGGATATATGCCCGAGGATGTTTGCGATGTAATGAATATTATGAAAAGCGGAAAATGGGATATTGAGTCGGTTATTACCAATGAATTTTCCATTGATAATCTTGAAAAAGCAATACAGACCGCCGGCGATGTTAACAAAGCACTGAGTGTTATTATAAAATTTTAATTTGCCCAAAGCATAAGCATTATTTATAATGGTGTTTATGTTTTACCTCCCCCCCATAATGGAGCCTCTGAATAATACAGAGGCTCCGATTTTTTATATGTAATTTGAATAATAACGGCAAAAAACTTTATAAAATTATGCAATTTGCACATATTATCCCTTGATATCGGTGATAAAATTTGGTATTATAATATAATGAGTGAGAAGTTAGGGTAACGGTATTTATTAAATGAAAAGAATATTATCATATTACTTGTGTATTATTTTAGTGTTGTGCAGTTTTTGTACATCGGTGCCGGTTCAGGCGTCGTCAATGTCTTTAAGCAGTACGAAAATCACGGTTAATTCGGGATACACAAAAGCATTAAAGGTCAAAATCGGCAGTAAAAATTCTTCTGCCTCAAATTATAAATGGATTAGCAGTGACACAAATGTAGCCACAGTTGATTCACAGGGTAAAATTACGGCGAAAAAATGCGGAAACGCAGTTGTTACCGCAAAAAGCAAAAGCAGTTCACAAAAGGCGCAGTGTAATGTTACCGTAACGGCAAATTACACGGTAACGCCGGACACCAAGCCCTTTGACAGTGCGTTTACAAAAATTGAGGCGTACAACAGCTACACAAAGCAGTATTATATGCTTCGCTCGTATCTTGAACGAATTAATTACGCCGGCGGCGGAACGCTGGTTTTAACTAAAGGCACATACAAGGTGCCCTGCATACTTTATCTTTGCAGTAACATCAAAATTGTTCTGCGTGACGGTGCGGTTATAAAGAAAACCTCAAAAACCGGATGTGAAAACCGTCCTGCCACACAATCCCTGTTTCAAATGGTATCGCCTACGGAAAACAGGGTGCGTAAAACCGAATATAAAGGTGCTCATAGCATCAAATTAATCGGCGAGGGAAATGCCTGTATTGATATGACGGATGCGAGAAAGGACAAAATTTCCGTTGCGGTTGTAATGGGGCATAATAAAGATGTGGAAATAAGAGGCATTAATTTTAAAAACTGCCTTTACGGTCATTTTATTGAAATGGACGCATCTAAAAATGTTAAGGTAACCTCCTGCACCTTTTCAAACAGCACTGAATATTTTGAAAAAATCAAATCCGGTGATGCGCTTACAGGCGGAGGATGCGTTAATCTTGACACTCCCGATGAAAAAACCAAGGGCTTTACCCAATATTGGACCTCCTATGACTGCACGCCCAATACAAATGTTGTTTTCAAGGATTGCGATTTTAAATATGTTCAGTACGGTATAGAAACCCATCAGTATTCCCAGGACAAATATCATACAGATGTGGAGATTACAAACTGTTCTTTTCGCAATGTTAGCAGATACGCAGTTCAGTTGATGAACTGGAAAACGCCGAAAATTACCAATAACACCTTTATTAATATCGGCGTGGGAGAATGTGCGCCGGCGGATGAAAAAACCTGTGCGATTTACGGCTCCGGCGTAACAGACCCGTATATTTACAATAACAGATTTAAGCTATGTGCTCAGATTGCCTGCTTTAAAACGCAGGTCAGCAAAAACGGCTACGAGCCGTCATACAACAACATTGATTTTAACACTTATAAAGAAATGGTGCGGAATAATTATTCCTATCACAACAGCCTTTCGGCAAGAGAGCTGATAGTACAGAATGATCTTAATTCCGACGGTACATTATCGTCAAAGCGTTGTTATCCCCAACTGCGTTTTTATGTTAAGATATAAATGGCAATGCAATAAATCACGGAGAATGTGTTTATGAAAAAAAGGACTTTATCGGTAATATGCGCTTTACTGACGCTTATTTCGTCGGTATTGTTTCCTGTTGCTGTTTTTGCCGCACAGGAGATTAATTTCAGCGTTGACCATATTACCGTAAATGCCGGAAATTCAAAAACCGTCAGCGTTATTGCCAACTGTACAAAGCAAAATCCCGAGGATTACAACTGGAGCAGCAGTAATCCGCAAACTGCCGTGGTTTCCAACGGTAAAATTACAGGTCTGCGCAGGGGAAAGGCGATTGTTACCGCCGTGAAAAAAGGCAGTAAAAGGGTTTACGCTCAGTGCACCGTAAATGTTACCGCCGATTACACGGTAACGCCTAAGTCTAATCCTTACAAAAACAAATACACTTCATATTCAACATATAACGAAAAAACGAAGCAGTATTATATGCTTCGCTCATATCTTGAACGGCTGGAGGCTACAAACGGCGGAACCCTTACTCTTGAGGCAGGCGAGTACGACGTTACAAACGTGCTCTATCTTGCAGGCAACATTACGGTAAAGCTCAGCGACTGTGTTACGCTTAACAAAACCGATGACACGGATACAAAAAAGCTTATTCCCTCCCAGTCCCTGTTCCAGACGGTTGCTCCGTCACAGGCGGAGCTAAAGCACAGCGGATACAACGGTGCGCAGAATGTAAAAATTCTCGGTGAGGGCGATGCGGTTATTGATATGTCACAAACCGGCAATGACAAAAAATACGCATGTATCGTAGCAGGTCACTGTAAAAATATTACTGTAAGCGGTATAAAATTTAAAAATCTTCAGTACGGCAATTTTATTGAAACGGTTGCCGCCTCAAATGTTAATATAATCAAGTGCAGCTTTGTTAACAGTGAGTCTATTCTTGAAAAAATCGTAAGCTTCTCCGACGACAAGAAAGAAAATATGGGTGCGTCGGGTGTTAACATTGATACTCCGGACAAGAGAACCGGCAGCTTCACTCAAAGCTGGACCTCCTACGACTGCACTCCATGTAAAAATATAACTGTTGAAGGATGTAAATTTAAAAATATCAGCCGAGGCGTTGAAAGCGACCGATACACCGAGAACAAGGCGCATACAAATATTAAGGTGAGCAAATGCAGCTTTGAAAGCATTACCGCCTATGCGGTCTATATGCTTAACTGGCAAAGCCCGGTGATTACGGAAAACAAGGTTTTGTCCTGCGGAACAGGGGTCGCCGGTATAAAAGGAATGTCCCGTGCGGTAGTGGGTCAGGGCGTTTCAAATCCCATTATTGCGGATAACGAGTTTGAAAACTGCGAGAGTATAATGCGTTTTACTCCTGCACTCAGCAGGTGCGGTTATACAAGAATTGACAACAGTATAACCAAGGAAGAATATCAGCGAATTGCAGATAGCAACTATTCGGTTAATAATTCCTATAAAGCAAGGGCATTGTCCGTGTCACAGGGATTTTTAAGAAACGGTAAGCCGAATTACAAATCGGTTTATCCTAAATTACATTTTGCGGAAAAAACGGAGGAGAAATAATGAAAAAATCCATTTCGTTAATTTTAGCGGTAATTATGGCTTTTGCACTGTTCGGATGCAGTGCAAAGGAGGAAGCACCTACAACCACCACTACCGAAACCACCACTCAGCCGCCGGCGGTAGTAAATCCGCTGACCGGTGAAGACGGCTACAATAAAAACGCAGTGGATGTGCGTCCTGTTGCAATAGTTGTGGAAAATGCACCGGCGGCACGTCCTCAGTGGGGTCTTTCCACTCCGGATATTATAGTTGAAGGCGAGGTTGAGGGCGGAATAAGCCGTATGCTCTGGCTTTATGCTGATTACACCTCCGTTCCCGAAAAGGTAGGTCCAATCCGTTCTGCAAGGCCGTCCTTTGTTGAATTCAGCGAGCTGTTTGATTCTATTTATGTTCACTGGGGCGGAAGTCACAGCAAGGGCGACTATATCGGCGGCTACGGCAGAATTAAACGTGACGATGTTGACCATATTGACGGTATGGACGGCGGCGAGCTTTTCGGCAGGGATACAACACGCAGTGTTTCATCGGAGCACAGAGGCATTCTCAAGGGCAACAAGCTCCCTTCCGCTATTGACAAAAAAGGCTTCAGAACAGAGATTAACAGCTCTGATTTCACACAGCTTTCCTTTAACGAGGATGTTACAAATGCAGGCACTCAGCAGGCCCCCAAGGTTAATGTTAAGTTTTCATCACGCACCGATACACGCAAATTTACCTTTAACAGCGAGGATAAAATGTATCACACCTCCGACTGGGAGGACGATGTTAAGTTTGAAAATATCCTTGTTTTAAACGATAAAACAACATATATCACAACGCCTTACAAGGGCTCCACCACCACATATCTTAACTACACCCTTGACTCCGGCGATGGCTATTATATCTCCAACGGAACAATGGTTCCGATTAAATGGAGCGCAGATGATACTCTCAAAATCACCGACGAAAACTCAAAGGAAATCAGTCTTAATCAGGGCAGAACATATATTGCTCTCGCTTCCTCCAATAACGGCGGAAAAATCACATTTGAATAATAAAAATCAGCACCGCATATTTTGCGGTGCTTTTTGCGTAGTTTTATAGACATAATTTTAATAAATTGTTTATTATTTTTAGTTTGACATTGTTGTATGTTAAATATATAATAAAATTGAGTTAAAATGTAATTTTAAAATATAAAGGAGAATGTTATGAGCAGTAAAATGTTATCAAAAAAGATACCGGCTGTCGTTATGGCGGTTGTAATGGTACTTACCATGTTTGCGTTTACCGGATTGACCGGTGCCGACGAAGTGTATGCCGCATCATTGTCTAAGCCGTCGGTTACTCTTACGAATGTAACGCCGACCTCCATTAAAATAAGCTGGAAGAAGGTCAGCGGTGCAAGCAAATATACTATTTACCGTTCTACAAAAAAGAGCAGCGGTTACAAATCAATCAAAACCACAACCTCAACCTCTTATACAAATTCAAAGCTTACCTGCGGAAAAACCTATTATTACAAGGTCAAAGCGATAAGCGGTAAAAAAAGCGCCACAAGCTCCGTTGTCAGCAAAAAGGCTATACCGGGTGCGGTAAGCGGTTTTAAGGTGTCATATACCTGTTCAACCTTAAAGCCCTCTTGGTCAAAGCAAAGCGGTGTTTCCGGTTATCAGATTTATTACAAAACCTCCTCAACAGGCAGCTATAAAAAGCTTACCTCAACCACTTCAACCTCATACACCCAGAAAAGCCTTAAATTAGGCACCACAAGATATTATAAAGTGCGTGCGTATAAAAAGGTGGGCAAGACCACATATTACGGTGCGTTTACATCTGCTATTTCAAAGAAGACTGCCCACGCACCCTCAACCTCCTGGTTTGTTACAAAAGAGGCAACCTGCGCCTCAACGGGCACAAAGCGTAACAAGTGCAAATACTGCAATAAAACATATACTGTTACAATTCCGAAGGATAGTATTGCACATTCTTACGCAAAGAAGGTTGTTACACCTGCAACGTGTACAACTGAAGGAAAAACAGTAACCAGCTGTAAATACTGCTCAAAGGTTATTAAAACAACAATAGACCCGGCACTCGGTCACAAGTATGAATTGACCGGCAAGACAACAGAGGGATTTGACAGATATGTATGTGCAAACTGCGGCAAGGAAAAAATTGACACAGTTTGTATGATAGATATTACCAATAAAACCGTTAGCTTGCCTCAGTATGCAGAATTTATTGACGCAACTGAAACAGAGGTTGCACAGGTGCATCTTAATCCTGTTGCTATTGACAATGTTGTTATTGAGTATAATATTGTCGGTGAAGCGGAAGAATTTACAATAGATGTAAATGCCGCTGCTGACTGCGGAGTAAAATTGTCCGGAGTAAAAATTACCAACACAAATGCCGAGTGCATAAAGATAAAGGACAGATCACCCGACGAAAGTGCAGATACAACCACGGAGGTAAGTGTCGGAACCGGTTCGGTAGAAACCACTGTAACAACCACAACAACGCCTGTTGAAGATATAATTCCTGTCGTTTCGCTTTCTGCTGCCGATGGCACAGAGAATACTCTTACAGTAACAACCGCAGGTAACGCCATTGAAAGCAAATGCGAGCTTGAGCTTAAGGGACACGGCACGCTGAATTTGAATTCGGTATCAACTGCCCTTGACTGCCAGGCTAAGCTTGAAATTAAAAATCTTACGCTTAATATAACCTCCACCGGCAACAGAGGTATTGATACAAAGAAGGATAATCTAAATGCGGCAGGACTTATTATAAGCACTGATTATTCAAATATTACAGTTAAGCCTAATGCAAATATCACAATCAATTCCTACGATGACGGTATCAGATGTAAAAATATGAC
This sequence comes from Eubacterium sp., assembly GCA_051881275.1. Lineage (GTDB taxonomy): Bacteria > Bacillota > Clostridia > Oscillospirales > Acutalibacteraceae > Eubacterium_R. The sequence continues at coordinate 39,368 of JBJEPO010000163.1, forward strand.
CTTTGACGCACTTGATGAAACAGCAGGCGATGTTGCTACCGTTGTAAATGTTGTCAGCGAAATCGGTGACGGACTTCAGCTTGAGGGTAAAAAAGGCATTACAATGTATTCCGGAATAATGACTCTCCAAGGTGGAAAAACAGGAATGAACAATAAGAGCGGGCTTAAAAGCATAGTCGCTCCGGCACAGCTCACCGCCAACGGAATTGCACAGTAACAGAGAAATGCAAAACGGTCGTCCTTTTGTGTAAGGACGACCGTTTATCAATTTTACAAATATATAATTTTTTAGTTAGGGTAACCTATGCCTGTGAGGTGCTTTCTGCGGTAGTTGTTTGAGCCGCAGTAGTAGTATCCTGTGTTGCTGTGTCGGTGGCTGTTGTGCTTTCCTGAGGAGCTGATGCAGTAGTTGTTTCACTAACAGGCTCGGCACTTAACGGCTGATTTGCATAGTTGTGCATAAAGTTTTCGTAATATGGGTTTTCCCAGGTGATGCCGTCAGTGCTTACATAAGATTTTACACAGGCCTTTACGGTGATAATCTGCGGGTCTGTTGATACGTAAATTGCCGCATTGCCAAAGGAGGCGCCCGGTGCAAGTGAAGTCTGACCCGATTTGTTGTTAGCAAAGTCATATTTTATTGTGCGTATGTAAGCAGGCTCCTGAGCTTCCTCCGGCTGAGTAATCATTATTGGCTGACCTGCCGAATCCCAGGCACAGAAGGATAATTCAAAGCTTGCAATATTAACGTCGGAATTGTTAAGCACGTCGGCGCTGATAGCGTCGTAAGCCAACTGAGAATTTGTGCCGGCGATAAGATATTTTGTGCCTGTAACCATAAGAGGCTGTGACGATAAAAGGGCGTCAAGAGATGCATTGTCAGCATATTCAGTCTCGCCCTGCTGAACATCGGCAGAATTATCACTTGCATTCTGCTGCGATTTGCTGTATAATACTCCGCAGACGATTCCTGCGGCGGCTAATGCAACCGCAACAGCTACGGAAATAACTATTGTAATTGTTTTTTTCCTTTTAATTTTCTGTGCAGGTGTGTTTGCCTTAACTGCATCTTTGTTTTTTGCACCGCAATGCTGACAGTATAATGCGTTATCGTCAATTTCGTTAGAACATTTTCTGCAAATCATATAGATTCTCCTATGTAAAATTTATTATTTTTAAATTAATATACCATAAGTTTAACGCAACACAATAATTTAGTCAAGAATTAATTAAATTTCCTCTTGAATAGTTCGCAAAAATGTGTAATAATATGTAAAGACAAATAACGAGGTGTGGCTCAGTTTGGTAGAGCACCACGTTCGGGACGTGGGGGCCGCAGGTTCAAATCCTGTCACCTCGACCAACTTGAGCAGGTTTCGTACCTGCTCTTATTTATTGCCAAAAGCCGTGAAATGCCCTATTCATCGGGCTTTCGGGGCTTTGCCCACTACACTTGCCGATACTTGAGAGCCGTTGGATATGATTAAATTTGGGGCAAACTTGCAACTAAGTTGCAACTCCGAAACCCGCATAAATAAAGGGGTTTCGAGCTTTTGCAAGGTGCATTAAGCTAACCAAAATACCGATTTTCATTATTCATTTAATCAATATAAACAAAAAATCAGCCTTGACAGAACAGTAATAACTGCTTTGTCAAGG
>JBJEPO010000164.1:0-7328 GCA_051881275.1 Eubacterium sp.
TGTTGCCACAGGCAGAAAGGAGGTTGCTATGGCAAAACGAAATAACGGCGAAGGTACGATAACCAAACGCAAGGACGGTCGGTGGGAAGGTCGCTACTACACCGGAGAGGTCATCAACGGCAAGAGAGTCAGAAAAAATGTTCTTGCCAAAACTAAAGCCGAGTGCAAAGAAAAACTTAATAAAGCAATAGCCGAAAACGATAAGCGGCAAAGGATAATCAGCAGATGCGATTTTCTCACTAATCCCGAGCCTACACTTGAAGAATGGTCAAGAATTTGGTTTGAGTCCTTCTGCACAGCAAGTGTAAAGGAATACACAAGAAACAGTTATCAAAACTACTTTGACCGATACATACTGCCTAATCTCGGCGGTATGAAAATCAAGGATATATCAACAGTATCCTGTCAGCAATTCCTAATGAAAATGTATACGAGTGGCAGAACAAGAAATGTTGAAAAGAAAGGCAAGGGCTTATCTGCAAAGACAGTTAAGGACATTAAAATCACATTGCAAACCTGTTTGCAAAAAGCAGAGGACGAAGGCTTGATAGAGTCGAATCCCTGCCGAAAGGTTCAACTGCCAAAAGATGCACCAAAGGAAATGCAAACGCTGAAAGCAAACGAGCTTGGAGCGTTCCTTCAGGAAACAAAGGACTCAGGCTGTTATGAATTCTATATACTTGAAATCACAACAGGCTTGCGACTTGGCGAAATACTTGCACTGACATGGGATGACCTTGACATTAAGAACAAAACAATATCGGTCAACAAGCAGGTACAAAGAATTAAAAGTGAACTGAAAATAACAACACCCAAAACTGCATCATCAATACGAACGGTTGCATTATGTGACGAATGCTTCAATCAACTGATACTGCTACGAAGCAGACAGAGGCTTGACACAAAGTTAATATTTCCATCACCCATAACAGGCGGACTTCGTGATCCGTCATCGGTAACGAGAAAACTACACAGAATGCAAAAGCGGGCAGGAGTACCGCAAATACGCTTCCACGATTTACGGCACAGCTTCGCAACGCTATCGCTTGAACAGGGTATGGACATCAAAACAGTATCGCATATGCTTGGACATACAGATGCAGGGTTCACGATGAACACCTATATGCATGTAACGGACAATATGCAACAGACGGTGGCAAATGCAATGGGTAATCTAATAGCCGAAACCGAAAACAAGCGAAAAAACAAGCTCATACACTTCTCGGCATAGCAAAAGGCTCAAGGAGCACAAAATCCTTGAGCCTTAATCTTTTCAAATTTTTTCAGTGGGAGTCAAATGGGCGTCAAAATGATAAATTTGCCCGAATTTGTGTTGTAAATCTTAACAAGTGAAAAATGCAGATTATATACATTATATATAACCTACTGGGTGGAGAATGAATTGTAGCACCGAAAATAAAGGATATAAAAAAGTCCCGAAAACGCAGGCTTTGCTTGCTCGACCAAAGAATTCTTCGTATCCCTAATATCTTTTTTCTTAGTGTATAAAGACACTAATATAAAAACAGGAGATACTGTGTATTTCAAGTATCTCCTATTACAAATCAGCAGTTGAATAATAAAAACCTTTATTTCCAAACCTCTTCGGCAATTTCCTTAACAAGCGCAAGCTTTGCCCATTGTTCCTCCTCTGTCAGTTTATTACCGATTTCGCAGGATGCAAAGCCGCACTGAGGGCTTAAACAAAGATTATCAAGCGGAATATATTTTGATGCCTCATAGATTCTGTCAATGATTGTCTGCTTATTCTCAAGCACCGGAGATTTTGTTGTGATTAAGCCTAATACGACCTTTTTGTTTTTGGGCACAAGCTTTAATGACTCAAATCCGCCCGAACGCTCATCATCAAATTCAAGGTAATATGCATTTACATTTTCTTCGACAAAAAGTGTTTTTGCAACTGTATCATAGGCACCTTCGCCCGCATAGGTTGAATGATAATTGCCTCTGCAGACATGAGTGTTAATTACCAAATCATCGGGTTTGCCGTCTATTACAAGATTATTTACAATAAGAAGCTCCTTCTCCATTGCTTTTAATCCGGCTTCATCTGTTTGCATATATTCGGCGGCAGCGGGATTTGCACAAAGAGCAATTGCACAGTCATCAAATTGAATATTTCGACAGCCTGCCTGATATAGCTCATCAATTACTTTTTTATATCCCTTTGCTATGTCCTCAATCAGTTCTTTTCTGTCGGGATAAATTTTATTTGTCTGTTCAATGTTGTTTGAAAAAAGCATCTGCTGTAAAAACTGGGCAGGCGCAGGGATTGTCTGCTTTGCCACAGTATCCTTATCTTCAAATTGCTTTACAAACTTAAAATGCTCAACAAACGGATGATGATTAATGCTGATTTTATCAACAAGATAAGTGTCATCTATCATTGCTACCTCATCGTGAAAAGGAACTCCGGTTTGGGTCTTTTTGTGTTCAACACCTTCAAATGCCCACATAAAATCAAGGTGCCATGTTGCACGTCGGAATTCTCCGTCGGTGATTACATGATAGCCTGCCTTTTTTTGCTTTTTAATCAGGTCTGTGATTGCCGCATTTTCAACTTCTGTCAGCGTTTCTTTGGAAATCTTTCCTGCTTCATAGTCAGCCCTCGCTTCCTTCAAAGCGTTAGGACGAAGAAAGCTCCCAACATAATCATAACGAAACGGTGTGTTCATAGTAATACCTCCAATATTTTTGATAGGTACACTATAACACACCGTTTTGGATATGTGTTAATACTAAAAATCAATCATTAGATATAGCTTTTTTCTATACCTGATAATCATCAATATATTTTTTCAGATGATGAAGATACCTTTCACCGATTTTAGAAAGAGGTTTGCTGTTTTGACAAATATATCCTATCTCCATAAGCTCATCGCTTTTAAGGGGAACAGAAACAATTTGAGTTCCGTTTAAATCACTGCTTAATATTCCTGAGGATATAGTATAGCCGTTTAATCCTATAAGAAGATTGAAAAGAGTTGCCCTGTCGGATACGATTATACTTTTTGGACTTTCCTCAGTGCTGTGCAGCTCTTCGGAATAATAAAAAGAATTGTTTATTCCTTGTTCATACGTAAGTCTCGGATAATCTCTCAAGTCATCAAGAGTAACAAAATTCTTTTTAGATAAGGGATTTTCTCGGCTTACAAATACATGGGGCTTTGCTGTAAATAAAAGTGTAAAAGTTAAATCCGCATTATTTAATATACGCAAAATAACCTCACGGTTAAAATTGCTTAAAAACAAAACTCCTAATTCACTTGTGTAATTTCGCACATCTTCAATAATGTCATAAGTGCGTGATTCACGCAGAGTGAATTCATATTTGTTCTCACCGTATTCTTTTACAAGTGCTACAAAGGCATTAACCACAAACGCATAATGCTGTGCTGATATTGAGAAAACACGGCGTATGGGTTCTTTATGCTTATATTGTTGCTCAAGCAGCTCAGCCTGTTCAACAACCTGCCTTGCGTAAGATAAAAATTTTGTGCCGTCGTCAGACAGAAAAACGCCTCTGTTATTACGGTAGAATATTGTAATACCCATTTCTTTTTCTAATTCCGAAACGGATTTTGACAGGCTTGGTTGAGCCACAAGTAGCTTTTGTGCCGCTGATGAAATGGAGCCGCACTCTGCAATGGCTATAACATATTTTAACTGCTGAAGCGTCATATTTTTCTCCTAAAGATTTTTTACATACTGATTATATAATCTAAGCAACATAAAAGTCAACAGACTGTTTTAGTATTAGTGGCATCTTAACAAACAAAACAGGGATATATAAATATTATAATAATTAGTTATCTTATTTAGTTTGGACTTGTTAAATCCCTTGAGATATTTTGTGTTATCAAAAGCAGAATATAATAATGGCAAATCCTAAGTGCAGAAACAGAAAACAATCGAAAGAACAAGCTCATACACTTCTAGGCATAACAAAAGGCTCAAGGAACAAAATCCTTGAGCCTGAATCTTTTCAAATTTTTTTCAGTGGGAGTCAAATGGGCGTCATTTGGCTCATTTTATGCCCAAATGTGTTGTAAATCTTAACAGAAATATTTTGCAAAATATATACATTATATATAACCTACTGGGTGGAGAATGGATTGTAGCACCGAAAATAAAGGATATAAAAAAGTCCCGAAAACGCAGTGTTTACGGGACTTTTGGCACGCTGCGGGGGACTCGAACCCTCGACCTACTGGTTCGTAGCCAGTCACTCTATCCAACTGAGCTAGCAGCGCTAGTAAGCAAAAATATTAAGATGTTAGCAATTTGTACACAAATCGACCTTGCGTTTCGTAGCCAGTCACTCTATCCAACTGAGCTAGCAGCGCATTTGCATTTGCTATCGCTTTTGCTCAAATACTATAACACATTACAATTCAAAATGCAAGACTTTTTTATTATTATACACCGCGGTTATTTATATAATCCTCCAAAACAGCTGCGCTGTACTCAACAAGCTCGGCGCAGGGGCGTTTTTTGTAATAACCCTCCGTGCGTTTTTCAGGGGCAGGGGAGTCGGCACCCTGCGTACTTAAGCCTAAAAGCTCACGGCATACTATTGAGCCGTTTTCCTCTTTAAATCTATTTGCAAGAGTCTGTACTTCGGTGTAAATTCTCTTTTTGTTTTCATAATCCTTTGCATCGTCATAGCCGTAAAGTGCCGACAGCACAAAGGTCATACCGGATACTGCGCCGCAGACCTCTCTCATTCTGCCTACTCCGCCGCCGAAACCGCTGACAATGCGGGCAATGGTTTTTTCATCCATACCGATTAAATCGGAAAAAGCCATTGCTACCGCCTGTGAACAGTTGTATCCGTTTTGAAAATACTGCTTTGCCCTTTCACTTCTACTCACGGTTCAACAACCTCGCCTTCAACAGGCTCTTCCGGAAAGCCTACATAAGTGAAAACAGCCTCAAGCTGAGTATCTTCTTTTACGGTGAAAGTATATTTGGTATTCTTTGATACCCTTGTGCTTCCTTTGTACCAGCCGTCAAACTCGTATCCGTCGTCGGGACGTGCGATAACGGTGATGTGCTCTCCTCGTTTGTAAGAGCCGTCGCCCTCAACCTCGCCGCCTTCGTTACTGCTGAGGCTTACGTTAAATGTCGGTGCCTGTGTAGTTGTGGTGGTTGTTGTGGTTGTGGTGGTTTCGGTAGTGGTTTGAGTAGTTGCTTCGGTGGTGAAGTAAGCACTTTCCTCTTCGGTAGTGGACTCGGTTGTGATTGATGTGGATTCAGAAGCGGCCTCGTCATTCTTGTTTGAATTTGCCACTGCGATGATTACACCGGCTACTATTGCGATAAGCAAAACGGAAAGCACGGCTATAATTATAATTGTTTGCTGTTTTTTCTTTTCTTCCTCTTTTGCCTTTTCAGCCTGCCGATTGTCTCTTCTTCTTATCGGTTCTTCAACGGGCTGAGCCTGCTGTGTATCATCCAAATCATCTTCGTCATACAGCGGTGAGCCGCAGTTTTGGCAGATATATAAATTATCATCATTTTCAGATCCGCAGTTTTTACATCTCATAATGATACCTCCCTTTGCTGAGATTATAGCACAAATTAATCCCAATAACAATAATAATTAGTATAAATACATTATAATATGCCGTAAAAATTACCATAAATTTAAAAATTTTAACTAAAAATTCAAATCTTTTACGATTTATTCACAATTACCTATTGACTTTTTGCTCAATTTATAATAAATTTAGAATGTAATGTTTTCTAATGAACATATTATAACGGTTGAAAGGGGATTCCCACTATGAAGAAAACGATTAAAAGATTAGTATGCCTGGCATTGGTGGCTGCATTTGTATTATCACTTGCCGGTTGTGCTAAGATTAATTATGTAACAAACGGTACAATTCAGGCTATTCAGGAGGTTAAATCCGGCGAATGGAAGAATGCAGGCGACGCAGAGGGCGAAGGCGAAGATGCCAATTATGACGAGCCTGTTATTGATGAATTTAAAGCAGGTACATACGGCGGAATTGATTTCCAGTCAGTTGAAGATGTTGTTAATTTCTATGTTGAAGCATACAACTATTCAAAGACTTTGACCGCTCAGTATAAAGACAAGGACGGCAACACCCAGACATTCTACAAGCTTCTCGGTGAAGAGGACCTTCAGGTTGGCGATATTCTTATTGACGGTTCATCAAACTCAATGATTGATAACCTTGTTCCCGGTATCGTAGGCGGTCTTTATTCTCCCGGTCTTAACGGTCTTGTTCCAAGTACAAACAGAGATCCTAAGCTTGACACAGACGAGTGGGACGGCAACGGCGAACCTCTTACAACAAGCAGACTTGTTGCTGATGATATCGTAACAGCAAATGTTACCGACAACGGCGACGGCACTATCACAATCAAGCTTCAGCCTAAAGCTGTTGATATGAGTGCTCCCGGTAAGGACGCACAGGGCCACGTATTCCAGTCACTCGGTGCTATTGACAAGACAGTTGACAGCATTTCAGTTCTTACATGGGCTGAGGGTACTACCGCAGATAACTGTAAGGTTAACTACCACGGCGGTACAGCAACTGTTACTATTGACACAAAGACAAAAGAGATTAAGAGCGGTGAATATATAATGCTTGCTTATGTATCAGTTACACATGCAAACGTTGCAGTTCTTAAAGATAAGAGTGCAAGCCTTACTGTTACAATGAAGTGGACATATCCTGCATCAGCAGAATATCTCCAGTCAAGTAAGGGCGTAACCCTTATCGGTTAATCCGAATCATAAATCTAAGGCAGTTTCGCATTTGCGAGACTGCCTTTTTGAATTTTTTGTTATATTTATTTATTTGTATTGCTTAATATATTAATATAATGTATAATATGAGAACAGCATTTGCTGATTATTTAAAAAACAAGGAGAGAATATATGGACAATAAAATGCCTAATATGGATTATGATGCAGATGAAGTAATTGAAAACTTCAAGTCAAAATTCAAGTGGCCCGGTAAAGACGATGTTGAGGTCGTTGTTAAACCGCCTAAGCTTGTACTTAAGCTTTTGATTTCATTCATAGCTACGCTTGTTCTCGGAGCAGGTATATATTATATGATGCTTCCTGCATTGAACATTCATTCAACAGATGCCTATGTATTTGTGATAATTCTTATTGCGGTGTTTATGGGCGTGTTTGCACTTCTTATCGGAGCAAATAAAAAAATTGAACGCCGTGAGTACGTAAAGAAAAATTCCAAGGTACCCGTTATCATTGTAGGCGTATTGCTTGTGGTTATGGTAATCGGTTATTTGGCAGGCTGTA
>JBJEPO010000165.1:0-7185 GCA_051881275.1 Eubacterium sp.
AAGTATGAGCATGTTATTCCTCAATTAGTTGCAATAGAGGAAAGCAAGGAAATTGACGGTCTTTTAATTATTTTAAATACCGTCGGCGGTGATGTTGAGGCGGGACTTGCTATTGCTGAGCTTTTATCCACTATGCGCACGCCCACAGCATCTCTTGTGCTTGGAGGCGGTCATTCAATAGGTGTACCGCTGGCAGTAAGCTGTAAAAAGAGCTTTATTGTTCCCAGCGCAACTATGACAGTTCATCCTGTACGAATGAACGGCACAGTGCTCGGCGTTCCGCAAACTCTGTCTTATTTTGAAAAAATGCAGGACAGAATAGTTAATTTTGTGGAAAACAATTCCAAAATAAGTGCTGATGATTTTAGGGAGCTTATGCTGAAAACAGGGGAGCTTGTAATGGATGTGGGCACTGTTCTTGACGGTGAGGGAGCAGTTGAGTGCGGTTTGATTGACGAGCTTGGCGGTTTAAGCGACGTCCTTGATTTTCTTAATAAAACTATTGTGGAGGGTCAGGAATGCTCTACACAATAATTAACCTTGATGATGTATACTATAATTTTGAAAATAAGATAATAAGCGGCAGTGCACTGTCAAGCAATCCGTATGACTATATAAGGCATGGATATTTTATTGACAATGCGTCGCTTTTCGGAGGAATTGATAATGTCAGTTTTAACTGCGATAATACAGGCAATATTACAGGCGATAACATGGGTGTTTCCCGTAAGTGAGGCAGGTCATTCTTCACTTTTTCACGATTTTTCCGGCAGGTATTCCGGTGCCTGCTCGGCAATAACCGGAGTGATACATATAGCAATCGCCGTTGGTATAGTTATTGCACTTCGTAAAGTGTTTTTAAGCCTTTCTAAAGAGTTTGTAACTACATTTCCCGATATATTTAAAAAGAAATTCAGCGTAAAAAATTCCTCTCCTGCAAGAAGCTTTATGCTGATGACCTTGATTTCCTTTGTGCCGATGCTTTTGTGGCTTATTCCGGCAGGGGATTACGGTACATTTTATAATCTTCTTCGCTCAACAGGATTTAACGGTACTGTTTTGGATGACGGATTGTTTTTTATAATTACAGGTCTGCTGATGCTGGCGGCGGCTAAACAGCTTTCAATAGCACGTAATAATAAGAATGTAAGCATAGTCTGTGCTTTGGTTGTGGGCTTTGTCTGCGTTTTACTTGTTCCCGTTGCAGGTCTTTCACCGGTTGCAGGTATTTTTGCCGTTACAATGCTTATGGGAGTGTCAAAAAAGCTTGCGTTTAGATATTGCTTTGTAATGAGCGTTCCCATATTAATTGTTACAGGTATTGTTGAAATTTGCATTAGCGTTACACCTGCCGGTATTGTATCAATAATTTTAGGAGTTATTATTGCCGCGGCAGTAACGGTTTTGGCAGTTAAAATACTGCTTTGGATGATAGAAACGGTTAAAATCAAATATTTTGCAATTTATGATTTTGCAATAGGAATTTTAGCTTGTATCATTGGAATTTTTGAAATTGCATTAAAGTAAGAGAAGGTAACTATGGCTGAAAAAAAGAAAAACACTTCTGCCTCAAAAAAAGGCGGAAATTCAAACAGTAATTCCGGTGCGAAAAAGTCAGCGCCGAAAAGGAAAACCAAGGCTGAAATGATTGCAGAGCAGGAGGCAATGGAGCAGCGTAGTAACGAAGTCTCAAGAGTTGTGGGCATTGTTATATTTGCACTGTCCGTTTTGCTTTTCTTTATTGCGGTTATTTCAGGTGACGGACTTTGGACAATTCTCCATAATTTTTATATAGGCTTGTTTGGTTGGTTTGCCGCCATAACATTCCCGATTTTATGCCTGTTGTATTCAATACTATACGTTAAAAATCCCGAAAAGAAAATGACCTATGAAATAGTTTCAATAGTCATTCTCGTTTTGCTTTTGTCAACGATTATACATATTTTTATTAACAACAACGGTGACGAATTTAAAACGGCAGTAACACAGTCATATTTGCAGGCACCGTCTCAGTTTAACGGCGGTCTTTTCGGCGCATTGTTCGGATGGCTTTTGCTGACTCTCGGTAAAGCACCTGCAATTATAGTTGACTTAATACTGATTTTTGTTGATGTTATGCTTCTTTCACGAAAAACCGTTAATCAGTTTCTTAAAAATACCGCCAAGCCTGTTCAAAAGGTTGTTGAAAAGGCGGCACCTTATATTGAGGAACGTCGTGAAAGACGTAATAACAATAATATTGATATTTATCTTGATGAAGAGCCTCCTCAGCAGGAGGAGCTTGACGGCTCCGTCAGAGATAATATGTCCCACATTAATCAAGCCGAAGAACAGTCGGAGGATGAAACCGACGCTGTTATACGTATGATGAAGGAGTCAAGCAAAAAGAGAAGGTCTAAAAAATCAGAAGAAAATAAGGAAGAGCGTACAGAAGAAAAGGAAGAGCCAAAGGATAATAAAGAAACCCAAAAGGAAGATGTTAAAGACGCTAAAGACTTTGAGGTACCTGAGGAAAATTTAATTCCCACGGAAAATCAAGAGATTTTACCGCCTGTCAGTCTGCTGAAAAAAGCAGGGAAGAGTAAAATTTCTTCCGTAGCCGATAACAACAGAACGGCTCAACTTTTAATTGAAACACTTAATTCCTTCGGCGTTTCTGCAAAGATTACTCATATTTCAAACGGTCCTACCGTAACAAGATATGAGCTTAAGCCTGCCGCCGGCGTAAGAATTTCAAAAATCACCAATCTTGCCGACGATATTGCACTTAACCTTGCCGCCACTCATGTTAGAATTGAAGCTCCTATTCCCGGAAAAGCCGCAGTAGGCATTGAAGTACCTAACAGTGTTAAAAATTCCGTTCTTATGAGCGAGCTTATAGATAATGACGAATTTAGGGCGCAAAAATCCCTGCTTTCCGCAGGTATCGGTAAAGATATTGCAGGTAATCCTGTTTACTGCGATATTGCAAAGATGCCCCATCTTCTTATTGCAGGTACAACAGGCTCCGGTAAGTCTGTTTGTATGAACTCAATTATTGTTTCAATTTTGTACAGGGCAACCTCGGACAAGGTTAAATTTTTGATGATTGACCCGAAAAAGGTTGAATTTTCAAAATATGAAGGAATACCGCATCTGCTTGTTCCTGTTGTAACCGACCCGAGAAAAGCGTCGGGCGCATTGGGCTGGGCAGTTTCCGAAATGCTGAAGCGTTATCAAAAATTCTCCGACACAGGTGTACGTGATATTGAGGGATATAACAGATATGTGCTAAAGCATTCCGATTTGGAGCCTATGCCAAAGGTTGTTATATGTATAGACGAGCTGGCAGATTTAATGATGGCTGCTCCTAAAGAGGTAGAGGATTCAATTTGCCGTCTTGCACAGATGGCTCGTGCCGCTGGCATGCACCTCGTAATTGCAACTCAAAGACCGTCAGTTGACGTAATTACAGGACTTATTAAAGCAAATATTTCATCACGTATTGCACTTACTGTATCATCACAGATTGACTCTCGTACTATTCTTGACAGCGGCGGTGCGGAAAAGCTTCTCGGCAGAGGCGATATGCTTTATTCACCAATCGGAAGCAGTAAGCCTCAGCGTGTTCAGGGTTGCTTTATCAGTGATGATGAGGTTGAGCATCTTTGCGAGTTTATTAAAAACCAGGGCGAAAGCCAGTATGATGATTCAATTCAAAAGGAAATTGAAGCAAAAGCCGCTCAAGACCCCAAGGAGTCCTCAAAATTCCTTGACGACGACGAAAACGAGGAACAGCTTGACCCATTGTTTGAAAAGGCGGTTGACGTTGTTCTTGAAAACGGCAGAGCGTCAACATCCTTCCTTCAGCGTAAATTAAGCGTTGGTTATTCAAGAGGCTCAAAGATTATGGACCAGCTTGAAGAAAAGGGCGTAATAGGTCCCCAGGACGGCGCAAAGCCAAGAGAAATACGCATTAATAAACAGCAGTGGCTTGAAATGCAGGCATATAGCAGTAATATTGAATTTACCGCTGAAAACACGGAGCAAATGAGCTTTGACAGCGAAGACGACGATGATAATAACGATATTGAAGACAATGTAATTGATAATCAGGAGCTTTATGAGTAATTTTCTTCCGATTAACAAAAAGGATATGCTTGAGAGAGGCTGGGAACAGGCGGATTTCGTTTATATTACGGGTGATGCTTATGTTGACCATCCCTCCTTCGGTGCGTCAATTATCACCCGTGTGCTTGAGGCAAAGGGCTTTCGTGTTGCGGTTTTAAGCCAGCCGGATTGGAAGAATGACGCAGATTTCACCCAATTCGGAAGGCCTCGTCTGGGATTTCTTATTACCGGTGGAAATATTGACTCTATGGTGGCACATTACACTGTTGCTAAGAAAAAACGCTCCCGTGATGCATATTCTCCCGGCGGTGCAATCGGCAAAAGACCGGACAGAGCCGTTACCGTATATTCTAATATAGTAAAGCGGATTTATCCCGATGTACCTGTAATTATCGGTGGACTTGAAGCCTCACTGCGCCGTTTTGCTCATTATGATTATTGGGATGACTGCGTTAAACCGAGTGTCTTAATTGAATCAAAGGCGGATTTGCTGATTTTCGGTATGGGCGAAAATCAGGTCATTGAAATTGCTGAAAGACTTGATAAAGGCGAAAGCATTAATACAATTCACGATGTTAAGGGCACCTGCTATACCGTTGATGTCCGTGAAACACCCTATACCGGTATTGAATGTCCAAGCTATGATAATGTCTGCGCTTCTAAAAAAGAATACGCAAAGGCAGGCAGAATACAGCAGGACGAGCAGGACCATATCCGTGGAAAAATAATCAAGCAAAAGCACGGCAGGCTTATGCTTGTCCAAAATCAACCAATGCCTCCTCTGACAACTGAGGAGCTTGACTGGGTGTATTCATTGCCTTATATGCGAGCATATCACCCTGTATATGACTCTATGGGCGGTGTTCCGGGCATAGAGGAGGTTGAATTTTCAATAACCCATAACAGAGGCTGCTTCGGTGCCTGTAATTTCTGCTCAATAGCCTTTCATCAGGGAAGGTATGTTACTGTAAGAAGTAAAGAGAGTATCATAGCAGAGGCAAAGAAATTAACCGAAATGCCCGGCTTTAAGGGATATATTCATGACGTTGGCGGACCTACTGCCAATTTCCGTATTACCTCCTGTGAAATGCAGAAGGATCACGGATTATGCAAGGGCAAAAAGTGCCTTGCACCAAAGCCCTGTAAAAATCTTCAGGTTGACCACAGTGAATATCTTGATATTCTGCGTGATTTGCGCAAATTACCAAAGGTTAAAAGGGTGTTTATCCGTTCGGGAATAAGATATGATTATCTCCTTTGTGATAAGGATGATACGTTTTTCAGAGAAATGGTTAAGCATCACGTCAGCGGTCAGCTTAAGGTTGCGCCGGAGCATTGCTCTGCCGCAGTCCTTGATAAAATGGGCAAGCCTCATATAGAGGCGTATATTGAGTTTTCAAAACGCTATTTTAAATATACCGGCGAGGTTAACAAGGAACAGTATCTTGTGCCGTATCTTATGTCAAGTCATCCGGGTTCAACCCTTAACGATGCAATAGAGCTTGCTTTGTTTTTGAAGAAAAATCATATAAGACCCGAGCAGGTTCAGGATTTTTATCCAACCCCGGGCACTATATCAACAACTATGTATTATACAGGTCTTGACCCTTATACCATGCAGGAGGTTTATGTTGCAAAAACACCGCATGAAAAGGCGTTGCAGCGAGCACTTTTGCAGTATTATAATCCTAAAAACCGTGCTTTGGTTGAGGAAGCGCTTAAACGTGCAAAAAGATTTGATTTAATCGGCGATTCTAAGAATTGCTTAATCGGGAGAAACAATACAAAACGTGTGAAAAGCAATTACACAGGTGGAAAAAAGCGGGGAAATAAGTATGAAAAGCGATAAAAGACAGACGTTAGCTCTTGTAGGTATTTCGTTGATTGTTATTGCAGGTGTGTTGATGTTTGTAGCAATGTCACAGCCTAAAATTTATGTACAGGACGAAAGCACGGCTATTGCTAATCAAATGTCACAGTCGGATGTATCTGTTTATTCCAATACACAGTCAGTACAGACCGCAAATGTTAATACTTCTTCTGTAACAGAATATATCAGTTATCCGATTAATATCAATACGGCAACAGTACAGGAGCTTTGTACCATTGACGGAATAGGCGAAAAACGTGCTGAGGCAATTATTCAGTACAGACAGCAGATTGGCGGTTATACCAGCGTTGAGCAAATTAAAAATATTCAGGGAATAGGGGACGCTATTTATGCCAAAGTATCTCCGTATCTTACAGTATGATTAAAGAAGCGTTAGATAAGCTCCTATATCTACTGTTCCCACGTAGATGTGATTTGTGCGGTGATGTTGTTGAGCTTGACAAAGCAAGGTGTATTGAATGTGCTAATGCACAGCGTATTTTAGGCGAAATCTGTGACAGATGCGGACATACAAAATCCGATTGCAAATGCAAGAAGAATGCTGACAAAATGGAATATAAATCCGTGTGTGCACCGTTTTATTTTGACGGTAATATAGTTAAAGCAGTGCATAGATTTAAGTTCTACGGATTTCGTGAGCTTTCCGTCGGTATGGGAAAGGAAATTGCTTTAACCGTCAAGGAACGATATAATGACGTTTCTTTTGATTTGGTTACTTATGTTCCGCTTACTAATAAAAGGCTGAAGAAAAGAGGATATAATCAGTCTCTATTGCTTGCTGAGTCGGTTGCAGAGGAGCTGAATATTCCCTGTGCCGAATGCCTTGTAAAGATAAGAGATACCGACTCTCAGCGTTCTCAAAGTGCGAAGAACAGAAGGCTTAATGTGTTCGGTGCTTATGATATTGCAGATGACGTTGATTTTACCGATAAAACAATATTGATTGTTGATGATGTAAAAACCACCGGAAATACACTGAACGAATGTGCCAAAATGCTTAAAGGATACAAAGCAAAGGCAGTTTATGCCGCATCCTTTGCGATTGCAAGGCAAAATGATGTTAAAAAATAAAATTCTCTTGCATAAATACATATTTAATGATAGAATGTATAAGAATTTGCGCCTGTGGTGGAATTGGCAGACACGCAAGATTTAGGTAGCGATACCTCGGTGTAAAATTTAAT
>JBJEPO010000166.1:0-7141 GCA_051881275.1 Eubacterium sp.
TATCTTGTGCCGGTGAGAGAATATTCTGTTACACCTGTTTCAGCCGAAAAAGTAGGCAATTACACAGTTACCGCCCAAGGAGAAAATCAAAGCAGACTTAACTTTGATTTTTCAATAATTCCCCATAATATGAACAACGACGGGGATATTATTCTTAAAATAGGTAATCAGTCAAGTCAGGTTGATTCAAATGATTTTAAGGTTGAGGCAAGCTATATCGGCGATGATTATATGCCAAGCATTTCTGTTGAAATCATTGACGGCTTCGGCAATAAGCTTCAGCAGGATACCGACTACAAGCTGGTTGCATATAACGATAAGGAGCTTACTCAGCCTGCCGCTAAAATAGAAGATATAGGCGTGTATTATATTGATATTTTGTATTCGGGTAATTATTCGGGACATTTTCCCATTGCCTTTGAAGTAGGCAAGATTGACCTGGCGAAAATTTCGTCTGACCACTACAATTATCAGTATTACCCTGAATCCGTGCTTGAAAATAACGGTACGTCAATGACCCAGTATATACTTGATTCCGTTGTACGCCGTGAGATAGGCGAGGTTATAATTGACAGGGATGTTGACTATTCTGTAATTATTTCCGGCGGTACTGACTACGGCGACAGCGGTAAGCTTATCCTCACAGGGCTTAAAGGCAGTAAAAAAATTGCCGAAGGCACAAAAATGGAAATAGAGTATTCCGTCAGCAAGCGTTATGATATTTCTTCCCTGGACGGAAAGCCTGCCGACAGTAATACCGAAAACAAGTATTATTACTCGGGTAAGCGCATTACCCCGACAAGCTTTGATAATCTTGACGCAACGCTTGTTAAGGGCAAGGATTATAAAATTGTTGCCTACGGCGAAAATGTCAATAAGGGTAAGGGCTATGTTACTATTGAGGGTATAAACGGATGTACCGGCACGGCGACAATGTATTTTGTAATCAACGGTACAGATATCGGCAAAGCAGATTTCAAGTATTCAAATTTGTCGGCAACTACTGCAACCGTCAAGCTTACTTATGCAGGAAAAACGCTTAAAGAGGGTACTGATTATACAAAAACCATTACAGTAGGCTCAAAAGGCTCTTGCACTCTTACCATTAAGGGCAAAGGTAATTACGTGGGTGCTATTTCCGTTAAATACACGGTTAAAGCTCCCTCGTCAAGCGGAAATTTTGTAAAGCTTTCCGCAACGTCATACACATATAACGGCAGTGCCAAAAAGCCTTCGGTTAAAGTGTATAACAAATCAAAATACGCAATTGACCCTTATTATTACACAGTGTCTTACAGCTCAAATGTTAATCCCGGCAAGGCAAAGGTTACCGTAAAATTCAGAAACGGTTACAGCGGTACCTTGACTTATTATTTTTCAATTAAGCCAAAGACCATGAGCATATCCTCCCTTACCGCTTCAACAAAGGCCTTCACTGTTAAGTGGAAAAAGGATTCTCTCGTAACCGGTTATCAGGTGCAGTATTCAACAAGCAGTAAATTTACTAAGGCAACTACAAAAACAGTCACAAAAAATTCAACTGTTTCATACAAGGCTTCAAAGCTGTCAAAGAAGAAGAAATACTACGTGAGAATACGCTCCTACAAAACCGTAGGCAGTACAAAATATTACTCCTCCTGGAGTAAAGCAAAGACAATTACAACTAAATAACTTTTAACTGCTCGGCTTTTTGATTAGCCGGGCGGTTTTTGTGTGAAAAATAAACAAATTTTATGTGATAATTTGTACATTTAAAACAATAATCAATTGTTGAAATAAATATAATACTATGATAAAATTAATATGAAATTTTGCGGTTATGTGTCCGCATTAAAATAATTTATGTGAGGTATAATTTATGAAAAAACTCAAGGTAGGCATTATCGGAGCCGGCCGTATCGGTCAGGTTCATGCCAAATCAATTACTTACCACATTCCCCAGGCGGAAATTATTGCAATTTCCGATATTTATGTTGAGGGCGCAAAAAAGGTTGCCGAGCTTTTAGGCATCCCTAATTATTATGAAGATTATCACGAAATCCTCAACAACCCCGAGATTGATGCGGTTCTTATCTGTTCCTCCACCGATACACATGCTGATATCGCAGTAGAGGCGGCTAAGGCAGGCAAGCACATTTTCTGTGAAAAGCCCGTTGACCTTACCGTTGAAAAAATCAAAAAGGTTATCGCCGCTGTTGAAGAAGCAGGCGTAAAGCTTCAAATTGGATTTAACAGAAGATATGACCACAACTTTGCACATATTAAAGAGCTTGCAGACGAGGGCAAGCTGGGCAAGCTTCAGACTATTAAAATTACTTCCCGTGACCCTGAGCCTCCCTCAATAGATTATGTAAAGGTTTCAGGCGGTATCTTCCTTGATATGACTGTTCATGATTTTGATATGGCTCGTTTCATCGGCGGTGAGGTTGAAGAGGTTTATGCCAACGCAACGGTTATGGTTGACCCTGCAATCGGTGAAGCAGGCGACGTTGATACAGCCCTTGTTGCACTTAAATTCAAGAGCGGTGCAATCGGTGTAATTGATAACTGCCGTAAGGCTTGCTACGGCTACGACCAGCGTCTTGAGGTGTTTGGCTCAGGCGGTCAGGCAACTGCCGGCAACGATACTCCTACTAATGTTGCATATATTAACGAAAACGGCAATGTTGTTGATAAGCCTCTCTATTTCTTCCTTGAGAGATATATGCAGTCCTTTACTGATGAAATGACTGAATTTATTGACGCAGTTGTTAACGATAAGGATACAAAAACAACTGTAAATGACGGACTTGAGGCACTTCGTCTCGGTCTTGCCGCAAAGCTGTCTGTTGCAGAGCACAGACCTGTAAAATTATCCGAAATTGAGGGTTGATTTAATGAAAAGAGAAAGACTCACAATGTCACAGGCACTTGTTAAGTTCCTTGACAATCAGTACATAGAGGTTGACGGCGTTGAGACTAAATTTGTGTCCGGTATTTTCGGAATATTCGGACACGGATGCGTTGTCGGCGTAGGTCAGGCCTTGGAGCAGGGCGGACATAACCTTAAATTTTATCAGGGTAAAAATGAGCAGAATATGGCTCTTGCCGCCGTTGCTTATGCAAAGCAGATGGATCGCAAGGCTATTATTCCCTGTGTGTCGTCAATCGGTCCCGGTGCTACTAATATGGTAACTGCCTGCGGTTGTGCCACTGCAAACAGAATACCGCTTTTGGTGCTTCCCGGCGATACCTTTGCCTGTCGTCAGCCGGACCCTGTTTTACAGCAGGCTGAATTTTATGATAACTACGGCAGAACTGTTAACGATGCTTTTAAAGGCGTTTGCCACTATTTTGACAGAATTTTACGTCCCGAACAGCTTATGACCGCTTGCCTTAACGCAATGCGAGTTCTCACCGACCCTGCTGACACAGGCGCAGTTTGTCTTGCAATGCCGCAGGATGTTGAGGGTGAGGCCTACGATTATCCCGAGCATTTTTTGCAAAAGCGTGTTTGGCATATTGACAGACGTCCCGTATCTCAGTCACAGCTTCAGCGTGCAACCGAATTAATCAAGCAGTCCAAAAAGCCGATTATTGTATGCGGCGGCGGTGTTCGTTACAGCGGTGCCGAAAAACAGCTGCTTGAATTTGCTGAAAAATATAATATTCCAATTACCGAAACCCAGGCAGGAAAAGGCATTATTGATTGGAAAAATCATCTTAATCTGGGCGGTATCGGTGTTACAGGCGGAAAAGCCGCCAATGTTATCGGCAAGGACGCAGATTTGGTAATCGGCGTAGGTACAAGATTTTCCGACTTTACAACATCATCAAAGTGGCTGTTTAAAGAGGACAGAAAGGTGCTCGGTATAAATATATGCCCCTTTGACGCATACAAAATGGACGCAGAGGCGATTGTTGCCGACGCACGTGAAACCCTTACTGCGCTTATTGAGTCCTGCGACGGATACAAGAGTGCATATACCGATGAATACGATAAGGCTAAGGCTGAATGGGATGCTATCGTTGACGATTATTATACAAAAGAGCTTCCCGGCGGACTTAATCAGACTCTTGCTTTGGGTATCATAAATGAGTTTATGGACGATGAGGATGTTGCTCTCGGTTCATCCGGCTCACTGCCCGGTGATATGCAAAGACTTTTCAGACCAAAGGCAAGAGGCACATACCATATGGAATACGGTTACTCAAATATGGGATATGAGGTTAACGGTGCTTTGGGTGCAAAGCTTGCAAAGCCTGAGGCGGAGGTTTATACCTTCTGCGGTGACGGCTCCTTCCTTATGGGACACAGCGAGCTTTATACCGCCTTGCAGGAAAATCTTAAAATCAATGTATGCCTGTTTGATAATATGGGTTGGGGATGTATTGAAAATCTCCAAAACAATCAGGGCACTGATACATTCGGTACTGTTTTCCGTGCGAGAAACCCTGTAACAGGTATGCTTGACGGTGATGAAATTGCAGTTGATTTTGCTAAAATTTCCGAAGGCTACGGTGCAAAGGGATATACAATCCGCACCTCACAGGAGCTTCGTGATGCCCTTGAGGACGCTAAAAAGCAGACGAAGTCCGTTGTGTTTGATATTAAGGTTCTGCCTAAAACAATGACTCCGGGATTTGAATCCTGGTGGAGAGTAGGCGTTGCCGAGGTATCAAAGAGCAAGACGGTAGCCGCCGCTTATGATGATATGCAAAAGCATATTAAAGAAACATTTGATTATTAATACTGAGAGGAAAATACAATGCTTGATCCAAATAAAGTAAAACTTGCTATTGCCCCTATCGGCTGGACCAACGACGATATGCCTGATTTGGGTGCAGAAAATACATTTGAGCAGTGCGTCAGCGAAATGGCGCTGGCAGGATTTAAGGGCTCCGAGATAGGAAACAAATATCCCTCCGACCCTGACGTGCTTAAAAAATATCTTGATATAAGAGGCTTGCAGATTTGTAACGCCTGGTTCTCATCTTTCCTTACATCAAAGCCTTATGAGGAAACCATTGAGGCGTTTAAGGCTCACTGCGACAAGCTTCACAAGCTGGGCGCAAAGGTTATCGGCGCATCGGAGCAGGGCAATTCAATTCAGGGCGATTTAACAAAGTCAATCCTTGATGAAAAGCCGTACTACACCGATGAGCAGTGGGAAATCGTTGCCAAGGGCTTTAACGAAATGGGTGCCTACGCTAAATCAAAGGGTATGTACTTTACAGTTCATCATCACATGGGCACAGGCGTACAGACTGTTGAAGAAATTGATAAGCTTATGGAGCTTACCGACCCGGATTTAGTTTATCTTCTCTTTGATTCAGGTCATCTTACCTTTGCAGGCATTGACCCTGTTCCTGTACTTAAAAAGTACGTTAACCGTGTAAAGCACGTTCATCTTAAGGATGTGCGTCTTGACGTTTACAATAATCAGGTGGTGCCTAATCATATGTCATTCCTTGATGCAGTACGTGCAGGTGTGTTTACCGTTCCCGGTGACGGAGATGTGGATTTCAAGCCGATATTTGATATCCTTGCCGACAGCGGTTATGAGGGCTGGGTTGTTGTAGAGGCAGAGCAGGACCCTGCCAAAGCAAATCCCTTTGAGTATGCAGTGAAAGCAAGAAAATACATTGCTGAAAAAGCAGGACTTTAATCCAAATTAATAAGCCGCCGATGTTCACCTAAGTGAGCCTCGGCGGCTTTTTGATAAATAATATTAATTTCTGTCAATGGTTTTCCATAAATGTATTCTGCCGGTATCGTTGAAGGCTTTGAGCGTCATAACGCAAATCGGCACGATAAACATACCTATAAAGCCGAAAAGCTTAAGACCGAAATACAGCCCCATAAGGGTTATGATAGGATGAACGCCCAGGGAATCGCCAACAATTTTCGGCTCAATATACTGCCTTATTACGCTTACTACAACGTAGATAACCATTAGTCCTATTGCCTGCTGATAATTACCCATAATCAGCGACACAATTGCCCAAGGTATAAGTATTCCTCCGGAGCCGGCAACAGGCAGAATATCAAATATTGCAATGCCTACTGCAATAACTGCATAGTAGTGATTGTTCATAATACCCAGCATTGTAAGAATTGAAAATCCTACAAAAAGCTCAAAGAAGGTAATCAGCATTATCAAGCCGTAAGCTCTGAACATTTTTAATATTGTTTTACTGAATACCTGCTTGATTTCAACCAGCAGATTCTTTTTTGATTCCGGAAAT
This sequence comes from Eubacterium sp., assembly GCA_051881275.1. GTDB lineage: Bacteria > Bacillota > Clostridia > Oscillospirales > Acutalibacteraceae > Eubacterium_R. Next base: position 6,229 of record JBJEPO010000166.1, read on the forward strand.
TGCTTTTGTATAAATCTTACAATATAATTGTAATCCTTTGTGAAAAAAATCAGTGCGATTATTCCTATAACAACTGCTATAAGAACAGAGGGAACATTTTTAACAACATTTACTGCACCGGAAATTCCGCTTACGACGCCTGATTTAATTGCCTCCATATCAATTCCGATGGAGCTTAAGTCAAAGTCGTTAATAAGATTGGTGAAAAATGCGGTTATGGACTCGCTTACATTGCCGTAAATTGAATTAGGCAAAAAATGCAGGAAATTGAGAAGCTCGTTTTCAAGGGTTGCAAGAAATGTGGGCAAATCGTTTAACTGCTCTGTTATATATTTTACAAAACCTGCAATTTCATTAACGCAGGCGGCAAGTATTCCTGCAACGGGACCTACGAGAATTGCCAAAAATATTACAACTATAAGTATGCTCCATAATGTATGGTGCTTCTTTTTTGTGCGCTTGTCCAGCCATCTAATAGGACGCTGAAGAATTACCGCAAAGAAAAACGAAAGCAAAAACGGTGCGGTTACCCAAAATAAATATTTAAAAAAACAATAAACAATGGCAAATATTGCCGCAAAAAACAGAAGGTTAATCAAAAAACTTTTTCTGCTTTCAACCTTAGAAGACATTGAATTCCCCCTTGTACAAGTAAAAATGCACATAAATATTAGTATTATTCTAAAACAAAGACAGATAATATTCAAGTGATTTTGTGAACTTTAACAAATATTTTGAAAAATATTAAAATAACACTTGTATTTATATTGCTTTAGTGTTATTATTTAACAAGTGTTTTTCACAGTAAAACAACTGTCTATGGGTGGTGGACACTTTGGGAAAAGTAAATTACCTGCTTGTAGATGCCGATATACTTCCTCAGGTGTATATTAAGGTTATTAAAGCAAAGAAT
>JBJEPO010000167.1:0-7096 GCA_051881275.1 Eubacterium sp.
CGGCACGCGGTTTTGGAGACCGCTGCTCTACCAACTGAGCTATACCCCTATATTCTTTTCAAATAACGGTAATACTATATCAAATTTTCAGGTTAAATGCAAGTGTTTTTTGAAATATTATAAAATACCGCCGGTTTAAGCCAAAATATTATTGTTAAAATTAATATTTTATGATAAAATCATATAAAATTAACGGAAAGGTAGAATTATTATGGAAAGAATAGCTAAATTTGAAAAGGTATCTTTTGAGCAGTTTGAAAAGGACTGGAAAAAGAATTTTCCCGAAAGTGAAGATGTAAAAGCAATTTATGACGCAATTAAGCTGCCTATGCGTGCCACAACAGGCAGTGCGGGATATGATTTTTACGCACCTGCCGACATCACGGTTGAAAAAGGCAAATCCACCCTTATTCCCACAGGAATAAGAGCAAAAATCAGCGACGGCTGGGTGCTGAGCATTTTTCCCCGTTCGGGATTGGGATTTAAGCACAGAATACAGCTTGACAACACAGTGGGAATTATTGACGCCGACTACTACAATTCCTCAAACGAGGGTCATATTATGGTAAAGCTTTCCTGTGACGCTCATGATGAGGGACACAGCGTTACTGTTTCTGCCGGCGACGGCTTTTCCCAGGGCATATTCTTTCCTTTCGGAATAACCGAGGACGACAGTGCAGACGGTGTGCGTGACGGCGGCTTTGGCTCTACCACAAAATAAAAAATTCGGAGGCTGATTATGAAAAGGCTGTTATCACTGGTTTTATCGGCAGTTATGGCAATAAGCTGCTGTACTGCTCTGCCCTGCACGGTTTCTGCCGCAGACAGCTACTCAAATTCAAACGTCGCTCACGGATGTGTTCACGACCCGTCTGTCGTTAAATCAAATGACGGCAAATACTATATTTTCGGCTCCCACATTGCAGGTGCACAGTCCGACGATTTAATTAACTGGACAAATTTTGACACGTCAATAGATAATGAATTTACCAACATTCTGTCCGTTGACGGCAAGTCCTGGAAAGAAAATCTTGCCGAGCCTTTGGCTTGGACCACCGCTTTTCAGAAATACTGCGGTGTGGCTGACGAGGATTTGCAATATGCCTGCTGGGCGGCCGATGTTATTTATAATGAAGCTATGGAAAAATACTGTATGTACGCCTGCTGCTCCATATTCGGCACAACGGCGTCCGTAATTTTCCTTGCTGTTGCCGATGATATTGAGGGTCCTTATATATACAGTGACTGCATTGTATATTCGGGATTTAATAATCAAACCTCCGTACTTGAAAACGACAACAAAATTTGTTACACAAATACAAATGTTGCCGAATTGATTGACATGGGTTATCTTGACAATGATGAGCTGAAAAACCGAAAGACCCGGTACAAGTGGTTTGATTCAAAAAATAATTACGACTGCTCCTACGGCAAATATCCCAACGCTATTGACCCTACGGCGTTTACTGACGAAAAGGGTGATATGTGGCTTGTTTACGGCTCTTACAGCGGCGGCTGTTTTGTTATGCCGTTGGTTGAAAGCACAGGCTTGCCCGACTACGATTATATGTATGAAAACGGTGACAACGGCTACGACGTATATTTTGGCAAGCGCATTTCCGCCACCAACACCCAAACCGAGGGTACAGGCGAGGGACCTTATATCATTTATGACAAGGTAAGCGGATATTACTACTACTTTTTAACCTACGGCGGACTTGCCGGCGACGGCGGCTACAACATCCGTGAATACAGAAGTAAAAATCCCGACGGACCCTATGTTGACGCAATGGGAAATGACGCTCTTGAGGACAAAAATACCGGTCTTAAGCTTGAGGGCAACTACAAATTTACCTGTCAGCCCACGGCGTATTTGTCAGGCGGACATTCCTCTGCCCTAATTGACGATGACGGCACAATGTATCAGGCATATCACACAAGATTTCAAAGTGACAACGGCTGGGGACATCAGATAAGAATTCATCAGATGCTCCGCACCGCTGACGGCTGGGCTGTTATGCTTCCTTACGAATACCGGGGGGAGCGGGTAAGTGAAGCAGGATATAACAAAAGTGAAATCATCGGCACCTACGAATTTGTTGACAGTACAAATATTACACACAGGCTTGATTCAGGCAGTACTAATTTGTCCGATATTGTTCTGCCCACACAGGCGATTACTCTAAACGCAGACGGAACAATCAGCGGTGCAAAGGATTACAGCAGTACCGCAGGAAAGGCAAACACCGGCTATAAATCGGTAAGCGGAGCCTGGAGCGCAGACGAAAACGGATACACGGCAACATTTAAAATAGGCAGTGTGACATACAGCGGTGTTTTCTGCAAACAAAGAGAGGAAACTGCCGTTGCAAATGAGGTTATGACCTTTGCAGGCGCAGGTAATGATAACTCGACAATTTGGGGCGTGCGCCACACACAGCACACCTATAAAACCACAACCGTCAAAGCCACTGCAAGCAAAAACGGCAGCGTTGAAACAAAGTGTTCGCTTTGCGGTGCGGTAAAGAGTAAATCAACAATTTACTATCCTAAAACGATTTCTCTTTCAACCACATCTTACACTTATGACGGCAAGGTGAAAAAGCCGACGGTAAAGGTTGTCGGCAGTAACGGCAAGACAATTTCGTCAAGTAATTACACTGTTGCCTACGCAAGCGGTAGAAAGAATGTAGGCAAGTATGCGGTAAAGATTACGTTCAAAGGTAATTACAGCGGTACAAAGACGCTTTACCTTACAATTAAGCCGAAAGCTACAAGCATTTCAAGCGTATCTGCTAAATCAAAGGGCTTTACTGTTAAGTGGAAAAAACATAGCACACAGGTTACAGGCTATCAGATTCAGTACAGCACTTCTTCCAAGTTTACAAGCCCCAAAACCGTAACGGTATCAAGCTACAAAACCACATCAAAAACCATAAGCAAATTAAAGGGCAAGAAAAAGTATTATATACGTGTTCGCACCTATAAAACAGTAGGCAAGACAAAATATTACTCCTCTTGGTCCAAGGCAAAATCCGTTACAACTAAAAAGTAACCAAAACAACGTGGTTTCTATATCGTAGGGACAGAGTTTTTCCCTGTCCGCATTTCAAATTAAATTCGGGATGGGCGACCCGTCCCCTACACAATATCAACGACATTTCTCGTACCGTTAAATTATAATTCAACCAACAAAATACCCTCGGTGGTTAGCCGAGGGTTGATTTTTTACTGTGGCAGAATTATAATATAAATAATACTTAGCGATTTAGTAAAAATATATATTGAGGTAAGGTATGAAATTATCGCTTGTTATACCCTGCTACAATGAGCAGGACAATGTTGAAAAACTTTTTAACGAAGTTAATAGAGTGTTTGAGTCAAAGGTTGAGGATTACGAATTTGTATTCGTCAACGACGGCAGTACGGACAACACCTATAAAAATTTAAAAAAGCTTTTTGAATCAAATCCTCAGCACAACATTCAGGTTTTGTCGTTTAGCCGTAATTTCGGCAAGGAATCTGCCATATACGCCGGATTGTCAAAGGCAAAGGGCGATATGGTATGCCTGATTGACGCCGATTTACAGCAGCGTCCGGAGGTTGTACTTGAAATGCTGGAGGTTATGGCGCAGGACGAGGATACCGACTGCGTAACAGCCTATCAGGAACAGCGCAAAGAGGGCAAGGTTATATCGGCAATAAAATCCGTATTTTACAAGCTGATTAATAAAATCTGCGATATTGATTTTGTCAACGGTGCTTCGGATTTCAGGCTGATGAAAAGGAAAATGGTAAACGCCATAATTGAAATGACGGAATATAACCGTTTTTCAAAGGGTATATTCAGTTGGATAGGATTTAACACAAAATATATTCCATATACCGTTGCCGACAGGGAAAGCGGAGAAACAAAATGGAACTTCAGAAAGCTTATGAGATATGCCATTGACGGAATTGTGTCATTCTCCACAGCGCCTTTAAAGCTTTCCATTTATGTTGGCTTTATCTCCGCCTTGCTTTCGGTAATCTATCTGATTATTGTTGTTATTGAAAAGCTTTGCTTCGGTATAAGCGTGCCGGGTTATGCAACCATTGTGGTTTTACTGCTGTTTTTGGGCGGAACGCAGTTGTTTTGTATGGGACTGCTGGGCGAATATCTTGCAAAGGTCTTTACCCAGGTTAAAAACCGACCCATCTTTATTTTAAAAGATTATCTTACCAAAGATGATGAAGAAAACGAGGACAAGCAATAATTAATGCCGTAAGGATAAATTCCTTGCGGCATTTTTAAAATAGCGATTTAATTTTGCTGAAAACATCTTTTGTTTCCGGCAGGAATTTTACAAACTGAAAGCAGTGGAACATATTTTCATAGCTGAATAAATAGGAGTCCGCACCTGATTTTTTCAATTTCTTATATGCTGTAAAGCTGTCGCTTTGACTTATATCAGCTGAGCCTGTAACAAGCACAGTCAGCGGAAAGGATGTAAAATCCCCAAAGCAGGGCGACAGATACGGGTCATACAAATTTTCACCGCGGGCATAAAGCGTAATACGGCGCAGATTTTTCTCACATTCCCCATAGGACAGTCTTTTAGGTATTCCGTAAAATGGGTCACGGTAACAATTTGTTTTGTAAGAATCTCCCGAATTTGACAAATCTCCCCAAAATGAAAACAAAATCAGTGCCTTTGGCATCGGAGTTTTCTCCTTGCGAAGTCTCATACACAAAGCCGCCGCCATATTTGAGCCACAGCTGTCACCGATGACAATGATGTTATTAGGTTTTATGCCTTTATCTAATACCTTTCGGTAACTGTCATACACATCATTTAACGGTACAGGATATTTGACTTTCGGGTAGATGCGATAATCAGGGCTATAAACAACTGCCGAGTTGAACAGCTTGCTGTAATTCACTGCCTGTTTTCTGTAAAAGTCGGTTAATTTTAATTTAAAGCTGCCTCCGTGAATGTGAAATATAACATAATTACTTTTGATATTGTCGGGCGCAGTACATTCGGTAACGCAGTCACCCACGGAAATTTTTGTAATACTGTACCCCGACGGATTAAAGTGTGACGGTTTTTTGTTTTGTTTTTCGGCGGTGTTGGTTGACCTTTCACCGCTGTTTTTGTAAGTTAAATGACAAAAAAACCGCAAAAGCGAGGTTATCATTTTTGATATAAACGGTTGTTTCATTTAAGCTCTCTTTTCAGTATTTTAAATGCGTTATCATATAAAAATTTTGAAGAAAATATATTTCTCCACCAACCGAAATGCTTAGGAGAATAACGGTAGTATTTTTCCGTTTCCATAACCAAAGCAAGATACCCCAACGAAAGTGCAAAGCGTATCATTTCGTCACGGGTGCATTTTATGGGAACCTTTGCTGAGGAATTGTAGGCTTCAAGAGTGCGAGTCTTTTTGTTAAGCATACGGGCAAAATCAAGATTTACAAAATCAAATATAGGGTCGCCCCAAAAGCTTCGTTCCGGGTCAATCAATATCAGCTTAAATTTTCCGCCGTTTTTTACGCATAAAATATTGCCGTACCATAAATCGGCATTAACCATAACGCAGGGAACCGTGTTGAGAATATCCCTGCACTTTTCCAGCTTTTGTCCTCTTTTTGATGCTTTGCCGGCACGTTTGGCATCATCAATCAGATTTTCAATCATATTTCTCAAGGCATCATACCAACAGTCAAAAAGTGTATTTTGAATATAGCCGTATTTATTGTTTGTAACCTTATGCATTTGTGCCGTCATACGTGCAATTTCTCTTTCACATTCCGCTTTTTCCTCAGTTGTCAAATCGGCGCTGTTTAACTGCTCACCCTCCATCCTTTCCATAATAAAATAGTCCGACGGATAGACGGTGTGGGAAAAATCCTTGAAATAAACGTATGGAACGCAGATTTTTGTGTGCGTTCTTATCTGCGCATACCAAAAAACCTCCACTCTCATCATATCCTGCTCATAGGTTAAAATACCAGTTTTATCAAGGGGTGATACCTTCAGCACATATTTTCCCATATCTGTTACAACATCATAAACGGCGTTGTATTCTCCGTCGCCTAATTTTTCCGCTTTGAGCACCTTGCCCAATGCGGCGGCGTTAAACATATTTTGAATTTCATCAGTTTTTAATTCCGGCTTTGTTCTGCTTATCATAGCGCACCTCCGATTTATTACCTTTGCCCTAATATTATCGTTGATTTTGACGAAAATATATAATAATTACGATATTTATATAATATTTCCGTTGTAATTTATATTAATCTGTGATATTTTAATTTTGGGTGATAAAATGTCAGAATACAAAATAATCATAATTGACGACAGCAGATTATTTGATGAACGTGAAAGCGGAATCATACACACGTCATATAAAAGCGAAAGCGAATTTTTTTCATATATAAAAAAGGGCAGCCGCACAAATGTTACGGCAGCCATAAAACAGTTTAAAAATAATGGAATTGTAATCGGTAAAATGTCAGAGGATCCGTTAAAACAGATACAGTATTGGGCGGTGTCATCATCGGCTATTGCCGTAAGATATGCCATACAAGGCGGTCTTGACGAAACAACGGCATATAATTTTGCCGACAACTGTATAATGAAAATTGATAAAATGAATAACTGTGACGAGATATTGTCTTTTTTGATGAATAAGTGTGTTGAGCTTACAGATATGGTTGCTCAAAGCAGAGAAAACAGCGTTTATCCCGGATGTGTAAGGGAATGTCTGCACTACATAAACACACATTTGCACGAAAAGCTTGACGTAAAAACATTGGCGATCCATTGCGGATTATCTGCCGATTATCTGTCAGCACTATTCAAAAAGAATATGGGTATAAATTTGTCATCATATATAAGAAATCAGCGTTTACAGGCTTCAAAGGAAATGCTTGCCGAAAATTATTCCGTGTCGGATATTGCATATTATCTGGGGTTTTGCAGTGAGAGTTATTTTATTTACTGCTTTAAAAAAGCCTTCGGCAAAACTCCCAAACAATACAAAAATCAAATATAAATTATGATTTACAGGCTGAGCCTGCACCCAAACGAGAAGTTAGAGATTATAC
>JBJEPO010000168.1:0-7036 GCA_051881275.1 Eubacterium sp.
TCTACGAGAAGTATGGATTCACGACTATGCCGGATGGAGTTGCGATGCAGATGTGTAATTTTTCTGATAGGCGATAGTATATGATGTATATATTCAACAGAATTATTTAGTGCTATAATTTCAATGGAATTTTGTAGTGAGGTAAAATAATGTGAAGCAATACAACATATTTCCTTTTTGGAAAAAGCTGACGGATGAAGAAAAGCAACAAGTATCAAACGAATGTTATACAAAAGCATATGAAAAAGGTACGATAATGCACAAAGCGGATGACACCTGCGTGGGCTTAATGGCAGTTGTTTCCGGTCAGCTTCGTGTATATATTCTTTCAGACGAGGGACGGGAGGTTACTCTGTTCAGAGTTAACACAGGCGAGGTGTGCGTTTTATCTGCTTCCTGTCTTATGGATACAATTGATTTTGATGTTCTTATTGAAGCAAACGAAAAAACCGAGGTTATTGTTTTACCGTCAATATGTCTAAACAAAATTATTAAAAATAATGTATATGCAGAGCTTTATCTGCACAAAGCGGCAACCGAAAAATTTTCCGATGTTATGTGGACGATGCAACAAATCCTGTTTAAGAAAATTGACCAAAGAATTGCAGGGTTTATTTTTGACGAAGCGAACAGAAATAACACATCGGAATTAAAAATAACTCACGATGAATTTGCAAAATATATCGGCAGTGCAAGAGAGGTTGTTACAAAGGCACTTAAATATCTTGCAGAATATGATGTTATTGAATTGCAGAGAGGAAAAATCATAATTAAGGATAAAGAAAAATTAAAAAAATTCATTTAATGTGACATTGTCACATACAAACGCTCCTTTATTTGTTATTATATGAGCAGAACAAGGGTTCAATAATACAAATAAAGGAGTGTTTTTTATGAAAGAGTTAATTATAAACAAAGAAAACTTTGAAAACGAGGTAGTAAATTCGGACAAGCCTGTATTGCTTGACTTTTGGGCTGAGTGGTGCGGGCCGTGCAGAATGTTATCACCTGTTGTATCGGAAATTGCCGAAAAATATGACGGCAAAATCAAGGTTGGCAAGGTAAATGTTGATAACGAAATAGAGCTTGCCTCGGCATTTCAGGTTGCAAGCATACCCGCATTATTCGTTATTAAAGACGGCAAGGTTGTTAACTCGGCCGTTGGATTTAGAAATATTGAAGATATAGAGGCAATGATAAATGAATAGAAAAATAATATTATTTGCGTTAGCAATAATTATGATAGTAACTGTCTTTGCAGGATGCACTCAAAAAACAAACAAAGAACCAACGGAGGCAACACAGATGAATATCGGAACGTATTATCAAATTCCACAGGACGAGGCAAAAAGAATTATGGACGAGGAAAGCGATTATATAATCGTTGACGCCCGTGAGCAAAGCGAATATGACGAAGGTCATATAAAGGGTGCAATCGTTATTCCATATACCGAAATTGAGCAAAAGGCAGAGGAAATGCTACCCGATAAAGAACAGCTTATTCTTGTATATTGCCGAAGCGGGAGAAGAAGCAAAATCGCCGCACAGTCCCTTGCAGATATGGGATATACAAACGTTAAGGAATTCGGCGGAATAATTGATTGGCAATATGATATTGAGAGGTAATATATGAAGATACTGATTATCGGCGGTGTTGCAGGCGGTGCAACTGCCGCGGCAAGAATAAGAAGACTTGACGAAAAAGCAGAAATAATCATTTTTGAAAAAAGCGGATATATTTCTTATGCAAATTGCGGACTGCCTTATTATATCGGCGGTGTAATTGAGGATAAAGAGGAGCTGACCTTGCAGACTCCCGAAAGCTTCCGTGAAAGATTTAATATTGATGTTCGTGTTCAAAACGAGGCTTTGGAAATCAATCCCGAAAGTAAAACCGTTACTGTTAAAAGTCTCAAAACAGGCGAGGTTTACACAGAAAGCTATGATAAGCTTTTGATCTCAACAGGAGCTAAACCAACAAAACCTCAAATGCAGGGCATTGATTTAGATAATGTATTCACTCTTCGCACTGTTGAGGATACATACAAAATTAAAGACTTTGTTGATGAAAGCAAACCGAAAACGGCTGTTGTAGTCGGTGGCGGATTTATAGGCTTGGAGGTTGCCGAAAACCTTAATGAGCTTGGCATTGATGTTACAATTCTTCAAAGACCCGACCATCTTCTCAACACTCTTGACTATGATATGGCAACGCTTGTTCATTCGAGGTTTAGGAAAAACGGTGTTAAGCTGAAATTCGGCGTCTCGGTGCAGGGCTTTGAAAAAGCTGAAAGCGGCGTTGATGTTTTAATAAAGGATGAGAATCCGATTAATGCCGATATGGTACTTCTTGCAATCGGTGTAACTCCCGACAGCGCTCTTGCAAAAAATGCAGGCTTGGAGCTTGGAATTAAGGACAGCATTGTTGTAAATGACCGAATGGAAACATCTGCAAGGGATATTTATGCTGTCGGCGATGCAGTTCAGGTTAAGCACAGTATTACAGGAAATAACGCAGTAATTTCATTGGCAGGTCCGGCAAACAAGCAGGGCAGAATTGCGGCTGATAATATTTGCGGCGGAGATAGCCGATATAAAGGCTCAATGGGTAGCTCGGTAATTAAGATTTTTGATATGACAGTTGCAAGTACAGGCTTAACGGAAAAGCTTGCAAAGGCATCCGAAATTGATTACGACAAAATCGTTCTCTCTCCTATGTCGCATGCAGGATATTATCCCGGTGGCAGAGTTATGACAATGAAGGTTCTGTTTGAAAAATCAACTCAAAGAATTATCGGTGCTCAAATTGTCGGCTTTGACGGAGTTGACAAACGCATAGATGTTCTTGCTACTGCTATGAATTTCGGTGCAACCGCAAGCGACTTAAAGGATTTAGATCTTGCTTATGCTCCGCCCTATTCCTCGGCAAAGGACCCTGTTAATATGGCAGGCTTCGTAATTGAAAACATTGCAACAGGAAAAATGAAGCAATTTCATTGGGATGATATATCAAGGCTTCAAAATGAAAACGGCATAACGCTTCTTGATACCCGAACACCCTTTGAATATTCAAGAGGACATATTGACGGATTTATAAATATTCCTGTTGATGAACTCAGAAGCAGAATGAATGAGATAGACAAATCAAAGCCGCTTTATGTTATGTGCCAAAGCGGACTTCGCAGTTACATATCCTGCCGAATTCTTGCTCAAAACGGATTTGATTGCTATAACTTCTCCGGCGGATACCGTTTCTATGAAAGCGTAATAAAGGAAAAATCAATCAGTGAAAAATCATACCCCTGCGGCATGGATAAATAAAGGAGGGATTTTTATGAAATATGTTTGTCAAATCTGTGGTTATGTTTATGATGATGACAAGCAAAAAATTCCGTTTGAACAGTTGCCTGACGATTGGAAGTGTCCGCTTTGCGGAGCGTCAAAATCGGATTTTAAGGCAGAAGAGCCTGTCGTTTCGGTGGCTCCGATTGTTGAAAAATCCGAAACTGTCGATTTGAAAAAGCTTTCGGCAGGTCAGATGGCGGCAGTATGTTCAAACCTTGCCCGTGGCTGCGAAAAACAATACAAGCAACAGGAAGCCGATTTGTTCAATGAGCTTGCAGATTATTTCACGGCTGTAACACCTGCAATTGACGATGCCACAGTGCAGGAGGTTGCAAGACTTTTGCAGGAGGATATTAACAATTATCCCACTGTCAGAGCAACTGCCGACAGCAATAATGACAGAGGTGCGGCAAGAATTTGCGTTTGGGGTGAAAAGGTAACAAGAATGTTATCATCCCTTGTAAACAGATACCTGAACGAAGGCGAAGCAATGCTTAAAGACACTGATATTTGGGTATGCACGGTATGCGGTTTTGTATACATAGGTGAAGCTCCGCCGGAGCTATGCCCTGTATGTAAGGTTCCGCCGTTCAAATTTGAAAAGATATAAGGAGGTTTAGGCTATGAAAAAAGTTGCAGTTAGAAATCTTCGACTTTGCACCAAGGATTGTCTTTGCCTTTATGTTTGCCCCTATGGTGCAACCGATACCGAAAACAGTATTATTGATACGACAAAATGTGACGGTTGCGGTCTTTGTGCCGATGCCTGCCCAAGCGGAGCAATCAGCTTAGTCCCTCTTGAACTACCGCCTCAACAGGCAAAATCAAGCTCGGTTGTATCGGTCCTCAATGATCTTGCACAAAGCAAATCAAACGGTGAGATAATGGCAAGGCAAATTGCCGAAGAAACCGATAAATCAGGTCTTTCAAGATTGATGAAAGCAATATCAAAATCGGAGAGAATTGTTGCAGAGGATATCGTTAGAGAGGCAGGCTATATGCTTCCTCAAAGCGACAATGCTCACAAAATGTTAGAGGAGCTTATTGAAAATCCGCCGACAAAGGATTTTCCGATTGAGTCGGCAAAAAAATTATTAAGATTAATTCCAAACAACGAAAAAACAAATGATAAGGAGAATAAAGCTATGTCAAACAAATACGCAGGAACTCAAACAGAAAAAAATCTTCAGGAAGCATTTGCAGGCGAGAGCCAAGCAAGAAATAAGTATACATATTTTGCTTCTGTTGCAAAGAAAGAGGGTTATGAGCAAATGGCTGCTCTCTTCCTCAAAACAGCAGATAACGAAAAGGAACACGCAAAGATGTGGTTCAAGGAATTAGCAGAGCTTGGCGACACACCTGCAAACCTCAAGGCTGCTGCAGACGGTGAAAACTACGAGTGGACAGATATGTACGAGGGCTTCGCTATGACAGCTGAAGAGGAAGGCTTCCCTGAGCTTGCCGCTAAGTTTAGAGCAGTTTCCGCTATTGAGAAACACCATGAGGAAAGATACAGAGCATTGCTCAAAAATATTGAAACCGCTCAGGTATTCGAAAAGAGCGAGGTTAAGGTTTGGGAGTGCAGAAACTGCGGTCATATCGTAGTTGGCACAAAGGCGCCCGAAATTTGCCCTGTTTGTGCTCATCCAAAGGCATTCTTCGAAATCAACGCAGAGAATTATTAAATATTATAAATATGTATTATTTTTGACGCCTATTTTGACGGCTAAACAGGATAACGAGGTTGAAGAAACAGTGAGCCACGTGAAAATTAGGCGAAAAAATCGGACGAGAAAAGCCCTAAACACCGCTGTTTAGGGCTTATTTAACGGCTATCGACACTGCTACGAACCCTCTATTCATCGGGGTCCCCGCAAAGCCTTTGGCTTTGTGGGGAAAGGAGAAACATATGGAGTATTCGTTACAAATTGGCTTGACAATTTGTTTGAATACGGAATATGTTTGGACGCTCACTCGCAGCGTGCCATTATAAATGTATATAATCTACATTTTTCACTTGTTAAGATTTACAACACAATTTTGCTTGAAATCACCTAAATGACGCCTATTTGACTCCCACTGAATTATTTTACAAAAACTGACGCACTACCGTACGGCAGTTTTTGAGAGGAAAAGCATATGGAGTGATTGTTAATGATTGCTTTAGCAATTATTCTAATCACGGAATATGTTTGGACGAGACGCCCATTTGACTCATATTGAAAAATAAACATAATGATAAAGTATTTTTTTATAGATAATTAGTACTATATTTGCTATAATTTACTTATATTGAGAGAAATTAATGGTACGGTGCATTTATTATTCATTGACTTAAATCCTTTTTGTTTTAATAATAGAATTGAGAGTTAAACAAGGAGGTGTTATTTTGCAAAAAAGTATTTTTGACTCTTTTAAACCGGTTTATCAAGAAAGTGATAACTATAAAAATTGGATTGCTATACTTGATGAAAAAACCTGCGTTGTGTGTAGAGAGAATCATGGAAGAATTTTTCCGTTAAACGAATATGTTCTGTTATCTCCACCCGTACATAATAAATGCAGGTGCCAAATTAAGATAATGAAAACCATTCTTGCAGGAGGAGCAACTGTTGACGGATTAAATGGTGCGGATTATTACATAAAAGCATTTGGAAAATTACCTGACAATTATATTTCAGTTAGCGAAGCCAAGAAATTAGGTTGGAAACCATTTTTAGGTAATTTAGATAAGGTTGCGCCAAACAAAATGATAACAAATGGTGTTTTTCTTAATAGAGAAAGAAAATTACCAAGTAAAAACGGTAGAATTTGGTATGAGGCAGATATAAATTATAGTCATGGATACAGAAACAGTATGAGAATAGTCTTTTCTAATGATGGATTAATTTTTGCTACATATGATCATTATCAAACATTTTATGAAATAATATAAGGAGAAAGATATGAACAACAAATCAATTACAATAGATTTTTCAAATTGTGAATATATTGGTTCATTGCATAAAGAAATCAAGGAAAAACTAAATTTGCCTGATTGGTACGGAGAAAATCTTGATGCATTATGGGATTCTTTAATTGGTCTTGTAGAAACACCTGTTGATATAAAAATTATATACAAACCAAAAAACAATTCTGCAAAAAGAATAAAACCGTATGTTGATCAAATAATCAGCATTTTTAATGAGGCTATGATCCAATTTCACGAAATCAATTTGACAATAGAAAAATAACAGAATTTGGCTCAAGGATTTTGTTCCTTGAGCCTTTCGTTATGCTGAGAAATGTATGAGCTCGTTTTTTCGCTTGTTTTCCGTTTCTGTGATTAGGCTTTGCATTGCTGTTGCTTTTAGGAACGAATCGTGCCATATTTCATACCACTCTCGGAGTGTTGGATCTCCGTTTTTCAGATAAGAGCAACGGTTCATAATGTTTTGTTGTTCCTCGTACTCGGCTTTGGTTTTTGCAAGCACATTTTTTCTCACCCTCTTGCCGTTAACTATTTCGCCTGTGTAATATCGACCTTCCCACCGACCGTCCTTGCGCTTGGTTATCGTACCTTCACCGTTATTTCGTTTTGCCATAGCAACCTCCTTTCTGCCTGTGGCAACACAACATTACCACAGGCATTTCCATATATCCAGACAATTATTGATTGATTAGAATTAAAGTGATATAATGGTTTAAAGAC
>JBJEPO010000169.1:0-7008 GCA_051881275.1 Eubacterium sp.
CCCCTGACCTGCTGATTACAAATCAGCTGCTCTACCAACTGAGCTACACCAGCGTATTTCTAACGCTTTAGTAATATATCATAATTATTAAAGATAGTCAATACTTTTTTGAAAAATTGTGCATAAAAAAATTTACGGCATATAATAAGACGAGGTGATTTTATGTGTGGAATTGCTGGAATACTCAGCGACAAAATTGATTTGAGAGATGCAGGGGAGATGATTTGGCGAATCAGCAACTCTCTTAAAATGAGAGGACCCGATGCAAGAGGAGAATTTATAAGCCGTGATTATGCTCTCATTCATCGGCGTTTGTCCGTTATTGATGTTGAAAACGGCGCACAGCCTATGCATTTCGGCAAATATACGATTGTCTATAACGGGGAGCTCTATAATACCGAAGAATTGCGAAACGAGCTTAAAAATTACGGCTACACCTTTGACACCGCATGCGATACCGAGGTTGTGCTGAAGGCCTATGACAAATGGAAGGAAAAAAGTGCTCAAAAATTCAACGGAATTTACGCTTATGCCATACTTGACAAGGACAGCCGTGATTTATTTGTCTGCCGTGACAGAATAGGAGTTAAGCCGTTGTATTATTCGCATAAGGACGGCACCTTCGCTTTCTCCTCAAAAATGGAAAGTCTGCTTTATGTTGACGGCGTTGAACCTGTGTGCGACAGGCAGGGGCTTAATGAAATATTTATGCTGGGTCCTGCCAAAACCATAGGCAAAACCGTGTTCAGAGATATTATGGAGCTGCCTCCGGCATCGTATATGACCTATAAAAAAGGGAAAATTGAAATTAAGGAATACTGGCGTCTTGAGGCACAGGAATTTACAGACAGTCAGCAGCAGGCGCAGGAGCATACTCATTTTCTCGTAACCGACGCTATAAGACGTCAGCTTGTGTCCGACGTGCCTGTTTGCACATTTTTAAGCGGCGGACTTGACAGCTCAATCATTTCAAAGGTTGCCTCCGATTATTTTCAGGACAGAGGACAGATATTAAGCACATATTCCGTTGATTATGACGATAACGACAAATATTTTAAAGCAAGCAGCTTTCAGCCCAATAAGGATTCCGATTATATAAATCTGATTGCGGATTATATCGGCAGTGAGCATACAAATGTTATGCTTAATAATATTGACGTTGCCGACGCACTGATTGACTCTGCAATAGCAAGAGGATGTCCCGGATTTACCGACGTGGATTCAAGCCTGCTTTTGTTTTGCAAGGAGGTTAAAAAACGCTTTACCGTATGCCTTTCGGGCGAATGTGCCGACGAGGTTTTCGGCGGATACCCCTGGTATCACCGTCAGGATGTGCTTTTTGAAGAAACATTTCCCTGGTCAAGAACCACCGACGTACGTAAAAGCATACTTAAAAACGGTTTTCTTCCCGATGGTGAGGACTACGCCCACAGCGCATATCTTGATACGGTGAAAAAAACGGATTATCTTGACACGGATTCTCCTCTTGAAAAGCGTATGCGTGAGATGTTCGTGCTGAATATGGATTGGTTTATGCAAACCCTGCTTGTAAGAAAGGACGTTATGAGTATGGAGTCCTCGCTGGAGGTGCGTGTGCCCTTCTGCGATTACAGAATTGTGGAGTACGCCTACAATATGCCCTGGAGCATAAAATCCTTCGGCGGCAGGGAAAAGGGAATACTGCGAAAAGCCTTTGAAAATGAACTGCCCGATATTATCACCTGGCGCAAAAAAAGTCCCTACCCAAAAACCTTTAATCCTATTTACACCAAGCAGGTAAATAAAATGATGGAGGCTGTGCTGAGCGATAAATCCTGTCCGCTTTTTGATATGCTTGACATAACGGCGGTACGTGCGCTTATGGAAAATCCCGATTCTCTCGGCGAGCCTTGGTACGGTCAGCTTATGCGTGGAGTACAGGTGCTTGCATATATTGTGCAAATATATGTATGGATAAAAAAGTATAATGTTGAGTTTGAATTATAATTATGGTATAATTACTTTATTGATTTGAAAAGACCGAGGATGTGAATATATGACCAACAGCGAATATATTGAAGCAATAGATATGCGCCGTTCACGCAGAACGTACAGAGCAAAAGCACTCAGCGACGATACAAAGGAAGTTATTAAGGAAATGGTGGAGGCTGTTAATGAAAACGAAGGACTGCACTTCATTTTTGTTGATGACGCAAAGCCTGCGTTTACACTGTTTACAGGCAGCTTTTCTATGATTGCCGTATGCGGAACTGACACCCAGAAGGTTCGTGAGGACTGCGGCTTTTACGGCGAGAGCATTGTTTTGCAATGCGTTTATCACGGCTTGGGCACCTGCTGGGTAACCGGCACTTACAATGAAAACAAGGTTTTGACAATGCTTAAACTGCCTAAGGAGGAAAGGCTTTACGCCGTTATAACCATCGGCTATGTTAAAGACAGCCTAAGCCTTAAGGAAAAAACAATGTACAAAACCCTGCATAAGCAGAACAGACCTTATCAGAAAATGTACGAGGCTTGCGACACGGAGCTTCCCGAGCATTACAAATATGCAATGAAGCTGGTGGAAAAGGGACCCTCAGCAGTTAACCGCCGTCCCGTAAAATTCCGCTATGAAAACAATGTGCTTTCCGCTCATGTGGAGGAGCCTTATTCCGATAAGAGCATTGATTTCGGAATTGCAAAGCTTCATTTTATCCTTGGCTGTCGTGCGAAAGGCATTAACGGTCACTGGACCTATGAAAACACCTTTGAAGAGGAAAACAAGCGTATAAAATTTGAACCCCACAGAAAGGATGATGAAAATGAGTGACGCTCAAAAGAAAAAGTGGTCAAAAAAGAAAAAGGTAATAGTAATTGTTCTTTGCGTTTTGCTGGCACTTATTATTGCCGTTGTGGGAGCAGGTGTAGGTGCATTGAATTGGTACTGTAAAACAACGCCTTACGAGGTGGTATCCGTTGCCGATACAAATATGGCAAACAACGTAAACATAAAAATGATTGCCCACAGAGGCTTTAGAGCTATGGCTCCCGAAAACACTCTGCCTGCCTTTGAAAAAGCAGGGGAAAGCGGTTACTGGGGCGCAGAGTGCGACATTTACCGCACAAAGGACGGCGTTTGGGTTGTTCAGCACGATGTTAATACATATCGTATGATGGATAAAACCGCCAATATTGAAAAAGTTACTTATGATGAACTGAAAACCTATGTAACCGATAACGGAAATATGGTTGGTGCCTATCCCAATCTCGGCATTTGCACCCTTGACGAGTATCTTGACGCCTGTGCAAAATATTCTATGGTGCCAGTTATTGAGCTGAAAGGAAAGAATAACACCGAGCATTACGATGAAATTGCCCAAAGCATTAACAAATACGGCACGTCCCTTAAAGCTCCTGTGTTCATTTCCTTCCATGAAGAAAATCTTATGAAGCTCAGAGAGCTGTTTCCTGAAAACGATATGTTCTATCTTGTTCACGAAATAGAGGATGAGAGCATAGATATTGCCAAAGAAATCGGCAACTGCGGAATTGATTTTGACGGAAACAAAGAGGATAATTACGAAGACAACATAATTGAAAAATGTCAGCAGGCAGGTCTTGAAATGGGCGCATGGACCATTGACGACCCGGCGGTTATGGAAAAGCTCGTTGACTTAGGCGTAAATTACATTACCACAAACTGTATTACCTATTAAACAATAAAAACATAACACCCGATTTGGATTGACCGAATCGGGTGCTTTTTTATACTGCTTGTTTTTAGAAATTGTCCAAAAGTGATTTGTAAAATTCGCAGTAGTCGGAGCGATTTTCGGCGGTGAACGCCATTGCCTCTCTGGGATGGCGGTTAAGCTGTCCCGTGAACATATACTGCAAATCATATCCCCATACTATGCCCTGCTCTTTAAGGGGAATCATATACTTTTCAATGAAGGTCAGCAGGCTGTAAAGACTGTATTTCGGGTTTTTCAAAAATCCCAAAAGCAGCTCCATTGCACAGTTTCC
This sequence comes from Eubacterium sp., assembly GCA_051881275.1. Lineage (GTDB taxonomy): Bacteria > Bacillota > Clostridia > Oscillospirales > Acutalibacteraceae > Eubacterium_R. Next base: position 4,006 of record JBJEPO010000169.1, read on the forward strand.
GGCGCCTCTGCCCATACCCATTGCAGTAGCGTCAAGATATGATACGCCGTAGGACATTGTTTCAATAGTGTTTGCAAAAGCAAGGTTTTGATTGTTGTGAGCGTGGAAGCCTACTTTTTTGCCGGATTTTTCCGCCGCTTCAATATAGGTGTTAGCAAGGGAAGCCGCATTTTCAGGGTAAAGAGAGCCGTAGCTGTCAACAAGATAAATTACGTCCACATTGCTTTCGCTGAGCATACTCAGTGCTTCCTCAACCTGATTTTGATTAGCCTGTGAAATAGCCATAATGTTGCAGGTGGTTTCGTAGCCCAAATTGTGAAAATACTCAATCATTTCAATGGCGGCAGGGATTTGATGAATGTAGCAGGCAACTCTTACCATATCAATAACGCTTTCGCTTTTAGGCAGGAAATCTGTTTTAAAATCACATCTGCCTACATCTGCCATAACGGATATTTTCATATCCGAAATATTTTCGCCTACGATTGCTCTTATATCTTCTTCATCACAGAATTTCCATTTGCCGAATTTTTCCGGGTCAAAAAGATTCTTGCTTGCCTTATAGCCAAACTCCATATAGTCAACGCCGCTTTTAATGTTGGTTTTATAAAGCTCGGTTACAAATTCATCTGTAAATTCAAAATTGTTGCAAAGTCCTCCGTCTCTTATTGTGGCGTCAAGTACCTTTACGTCGTCACGCACACTCATTAAATTACCTTTTCGCTGTGTCATAATCAATCCTCCTAATTAATATTTTATACACTTTAGCACTTTAAAGTTTTTAAGCAACAAAGCGATTATAACACCACTTGCAGAATTTGTCAATAGCAAATATTAATATGTATATAATTATTATAATATATAAAAGGACTGCACGAAAAATCCGTGCAGTCCTAATGCTGAATATTTAATTATTCCTTTTCGGCTTTTCCGGGAGCACCGCAGCACTTCTTGTACTTCTTACCGCTTCCGCAGGGGCATGGCTCGTTGGGGCCGATTTTCTTTTCCTTGCGGATAGTAACCTGCTTTACGTTTGCGCCTTCCTCGCCGCCTGATGATGTGGCTGTAACCTTGGCAACAGCCTTTCTCTGTACATCTGCCTTATGTCTTGGCATAAGGGTAAGCATCATTTTAACTGTATCCTCACGGATTGCGGCGGTCATTTCGTCAAACATATCGTAGGATTCCATACGGAATGCAACAACCGGGTCACGCTGAGCGTATGCTCTCAGATGGATACCTCTCTTCAGCTCGTCCATAGCGTCAATGTGGTCCATCCAATATGTGTCAACATTACGAAGAAGTACCATTCTCTCAAATTCCTGATACATCTCGTTGCCAAGCATCTTTTCCTTTTCCTCAAGACGCTTGTGACCTCTGTCCTGAATAAGCTCGGTAACGTCGGTGATGTTAAGCTCTTCTCTGTCGGCGAAATCCTCGTCAGTGGTCAGCATCCAGCTGTTAAATCTCTCTTTAAGACCTTCAACGTTCCAATCGTCCTTTGTTTCGCCTGAAAGATAATTTGCAACAGTTTCCTCAATGTTCTTGTCAAGCATCTTTGTGATGGTTTCGGTCAAATCAAGACCGTCAAGAACCTGGTCACGCTGTTTGTAGATAAGCTCACGCTGACGGTTCATAACATCGTCGTACTGAAGTGTATTCTTACGGATACCGAAGTTACGTCCCTCAACCTTTTTCTGTGATGACTCAACTGTTTTTGTGATAAGCTTTGATTCAATAGGCATATCCTCGTCGTCGGTGAGCTTGCCCATCATCTTTTGCATACGCTCTCCGCCGAACAAACGCATAAGGTCGTCCTCAAGTGAAAGATAGAACTGGCTTGCACCCGGGTCGCCCTGACGTCCGGAACGTCCTCTTAACTGGTTGTCAATACGTCTTGCGTCGTGACGCTCTGTACCGAGAATGAACAGACCGCCTGCCTCACGTACCTTTTCAGCCTCGTCTTTGATTTCTTCCTTATATTTAGCCTCAAGCTCAACAAATGTCTTTCTTGCGTTGAGGATTTCCTCGTCGTCGGTTTCGCCGAAGCCTGTTGCCTCTGCAATAAGCTCGTTTGTGAACTTCATTTTCTTCATCTGCGCTTTTGCAAGGAACTCTGCGTTACCGCCAAGCATAATATCAGTACCACGGCCTGCCATATTTGTTGAAATTGTAACGGCTCCGTATTTACCTGCCTGAGCGATAATCTCAGCCTCACGCTCATGGTTCTTTGCGTTAAGTACGTTGTGCTTGATGCCCTCTTGCTTAAGCATCTTTGAAAGGCGTTCACTCTTTTCAATGCTGATTGTACCTACAAGGATAGGCTGTCCTTTTTCGTGGCACTCCTTAACTGTCTTTACAACATTGTGGAACTTGCCCTGCTCTGTCTGGAAAATAACATCCGGCTTGTCGTCACGGATAAGAGGCTTGTTTGTGGGAATTTCAACTACGTCTAACTTGTAGATTTCGTCAAATTCGGGAGCCTCGGTAGCGGCTGTACCGGTCATACCGGAAAGCTTCTTGTAAAGACGGAAGTAGTTCTGGAAGGTGATTGTTGCGAGAGTCTTGCTTTCGTGCTCAACCTTTACGCCTTCCTTTGCTTCAAGAGCCTGGTGCAGGCCTTCGTTGTAACGGCGTCCTTCCATAATACGTCCGGTGAACTCGTCAACGATTTTAACCTGACCGTCTTTTACAACGTAGTCAATATCTCTTGTCATAACGCCGATAGCCTTGATAGCCTGGTCAATGTGGTGACGCAGGGTTGTGTTATCAATATCCATAAGGTTTTCAACGTTAAAGTATTTTTCAGCCTTGGCAACACCGTCCTGTGTAAGAGTTGCCGTACGTGCCTTTCGTCAACTACATAGTCGCCGTCATAGGTTTCCTCTGTGTCTTCCTTTTCGTCCATTTTTGCAACCTTAACCATTTTAAGGGTTTTTGCAAAAGCGTTTGCCTGACGGTAAAGGTCTGTTGACTGCTCGCCCTTACCGCTGATGATAAGAG
>JBJEPO010000170.1:0-6968 GCA_051881275.1 Eubacterium sp.
TGATTAACCTTTTCAACAAGCGGATGATTTACAAGATAGTCAATTACACGTTTTGTGTTTTCAACATGTCTTTCAACACGCAGGGAAAGTGTTTCCGTGCCCTGTAAAAGCAGGAATGCATTGAAAGGGGAAAGGGTAGCACCTGTGTCACGCAGGAGAATTGCTCTGATATAAGTTGCAAATGCCGCCGGTCCTGCCGCATCTGTAAAGCTTATTCCGTGATAGCTGGCGTTAGGCTCGCTGAACTGGGGGAATTTTCCGCTTGCCGCCCAGTCAAATTTACCGCTGTCAACGATTACACCGCCGAGAGTAGTACCGTGACCGCCGATAAATTTTGTTGCAGAGTGTACAACGATGTCTGCGCCGTGCTCAATGGGGCGAAGAAGATACGGTGTTGCAAATGTTGAATCAATAACAAGAGGAATTTTGTGAGCGTGGGCAATTTCGGCAAGTGCGTCAATATCAACAAGGTTTGAGTTGGGATTACCAAGAGTTTCAATGAATATTGCCTTTGTGTTGTCTTGAATGGCGTTTTCAAAATTAGCCAAATCATCAGGGTCAACAAATGTGGTTTCAACGCCGAATTCCTTTTGCGTATGAGCAAGATAGTTGTAGGTTCCGCCGTAGATTGTTTCGGCGGCTACAATATGGTCGCCTGCCTTTGCCAAAGCCTGAAATGTGTAGGCTATTGCCGCCGCACCGCTGGCAGTTGCAAGACCTGCAACACCGCCCTCAAGCGCCGCAATTCTGTCCTCAAACACACCCTGGGTTGAATTTGTAAGTCTGCCGTAAATGTTACCTGCATCGGCAAGACCGAATCTTGCTTGGGCGTGGTCGCTGTTTCTGAATACATAAGATGTGGTCTGATAAATCGGCACTGCTCTTGCATCAGTTGCCGGGTCAGGATTTTCCTGTCCTACGTGGAGCTGTAATGTTTCAAATTTATAGTTAGACATAATAATTAATTCCTTTCAAATTTCAAAATATAATAATGGTTTTTGCTTTTTTGTTTGAAGGAATTACATTCGTCCGTACCTGAAATTCTGCCTTAATAACCGTATAAAAATCTTGTTCATACCAATTCTCCTATAATACCTACCAAGTTGATAGGTTTATGTGTTATTTGTACTATAACAGATAATACCTACTTTGTCAATAGGAATTTTTATTTTTTTGCAAAAAAATATTTTACTTTGCGCTGTGATATTATATAATGTATTTGTGGTGATAAGGTTATGCTTTATAATTATTTAAAACAATTTGATAATGCCGGCGTTGCATTTTCCGGCGGAGTTGATTCGGCGTATCTGCTTTTTGCTTCGTTAAAGTGCATACCTAAGGTTGAGGCGTTTTTTGTTAAAACTGCTTTTCAGCCGGAATTTGAGCTTGCGGATGCAAAAAGAGTGTGCGACGCTTTGGGCGTTAAGCTTAATGTTATTGAGCTTGATATACTTAAAAATGATAAGGTGTGCTCCAATCCCGAAAACAGATGTTATTTTTGCAAGAAGGAGATTTTTTCTCTTATCACAGCCGAGGCAAAAAACAGGGGATTTACAAATGTTTTTGACGGCACAAACGCCGATGATGACATTGACAACAGACCGGGTTACACCGCTTTGCAGGAATTGGGGATTATTTCGCCTCTGAAAATTTGCTCTGTTACAAAGGATGATATACGGCGTCAGGCAAGGGAAAAGGGCATTGATGTTTGGAATAAGCCATCCTACGCCTGCCTTGCCACACGTGTTCCTTACGGTACACATATTGACGGTAAAATTTTGAATATTACACAGCAGGCTGAGAAAAAGCTTTTTGATATGGGATTTAGTGATTTCAGAATAAGATACCGTAACGGCTCGGCTCTTATACAAATTAAAAAAGACGATTTTGATATGCTTTTAAGCCGTAGGGACAGTATCTATAATGAGCTTTCGCAGTATTATAATGAGATATTTCTTGATTTAAGCAATCGGGATAAATCCGAACAAGCCTAAAACGAGGTGACAGTATGGACAGTAAAAATCTTAAGGATATTTTAAACAAGGTAGCACAAGGGGAGCTTACTGCCGATGAGGCGGCAAATCAGATTAAAATTCAGCCCTATGTGGATTTGGGTTATGCAAAGCCGGACACCCACCGTTCACTGCGCCAGGGTGTATGCGAAGTAATTTACGGTCAGGGAAAAACCGCAGAACAGATTTGTTCAATAGCGAATGCACTAATGGATAACGGCGAAAAAACCGTGCTGATTACACGTCTTGACAAGAACAAGGCGGAGGAAATCGGCAGTAAAATACATATTAACTATGACGAAGCTTCACGCACGGCGGTAGCAGGGGAAAAGCCTATCGTAACGGGCAAGGGCAAAATTGTTGTTGCCTGTGCAGGCACCAGCGACCTATATTGTGCTGAGGAGGCGGCTGTAACGGCTGAAGCCTTCGGTAACGAGGTTGTAAGACTGTATGATGTGGGCGTTGCCGGGATTCATCGTCTTATGGATAAAACCGAGGATATAATGCAGGCAAAGGCCATAGTTGCCGTAGCAGGTATGGAGGGTGCGCTGGCAAGCGTTATCGGCGGACTTGCCTCCTGTCCCGTTATTGCAGTTCCCACAAGCGTAGGCTACGGCGCAAATTTCGGCGGGCTTTCAGCACTTTTGGCAATGCTTAATTCCTGCGCCAGCAACGTCAGTGTTGTTAATATTGATAACGGCTTCAGTGCAGGATATATCGCAAGTATAATAAATCATCAGGAGTAATAATGAAAATAATTTATTTTGAATGTAATATGGGTGCGGCAGGGGATATGCTCTGCGCCTCACTTTTAGATACGCTGAATAACAGCGACGAAATTATAAACCGCCTGAACAATATGGGCTTTGACGGTGTGCATTTCAGCCTTAAAAAGACGAAGAAATGCTCGGTAGCAGGCAGTAAATTTGATGTTTTAGTTGATGACAAAGGTTATTCTCACACATCAATTAACGATATTTACAGCACCATAGACGGCTTTGATTTAAGCCAAAAGGTAAAGGATAACGCCAAGGCAGTTTATACGCTTATTGCCGAGGCGGAAAGCGTTGTCCACGGTGAGCCTGTTGCACAGGTGCATCTTCACGAGGTAGGCGCAAAGGACGCTATTGCAGACGTTACGGCATTTGCGCTTATTATGGAGTATATCGGCGCAGATATGGTTGCCGTGTCGCCTGTTGCCACAGGCTTCGGCACGGTTAACACCGCCCACGGAATTATGAGTGTTCCCGCACCTGCCACAGCGGAGCTTTTAAAGGGTATGCCCTCTTACAGCGGTGATATTGTCGGAGAGCTTTGCACACCAACCGGTGCGGCGATTTTGAAATATTATTCCTGTCAAACAGGGGAACGTCCCTCGGCAGCTTATGAATCTGTCGGCTGCGGAATGGGCACTAAGGATTTTGACAGAGCAAACTGCGTGCGTGCTTTTATAGGTGAAGCAGAAGATGAAACGGTGTTTGAGCTGCGCTGTAATGTGGACGATATGACCGGAGAGGAAATGGGATACGCACTTGAAAAATTTATGAAATCAGGTGCAAAGGACGCTTATGTTCAGAGTGTTACTATGAAAAAATCACGTCCCGGTATGCTTTTGACGGTAATTGCATCACCTGATACCGTTGATAAAATGACAAGTCTTATTTTTAAACATACCACAACCCTCGGGGTGAGAAAAATTCAGTGCCGCCGCAGTGTTATGGACAGAAAATATGTTCCCTTTAATGATTTTACGGTTAAGCGTTCACAGGGCTTCGGCACCGAAAAAGAAAAAATTGAATTTGACGATTTGGCTCGTATTGCCGATGAAAATGATATATCTGTGTTTGAGGCAAGAAAATTTGTAAAGCAGTCATAAAAAATGTGGCAATTTATACAAAATATTTAATAAAATTTATGTAAAATTATTGAAATTATAAAAACATAATGGTAATATAATAAATGATTATTTATTAAGTGAGGAATTTATATGGAAAAGCTCAAATATTTTGTAAACGGTGAATTTAAGGATTCAAAGACAGATGTTTGGTACGACCTGCACAATCCGTCAACAGGCGAGGTTACAGGTCAGGCTCCCTGCTGTACAAATGACGAGGTGCTGGAAGCCATTGAAGCCGCAAAAGCCGCTTATCCCGAATGGAGAAATACTCCTGCAAGAAAGAGAACGCAGATTTTGTACAAGGTTCGTGAATTGCTTATTGAGCATAATGATGAGCTTACAATGCTTGTTTGCGAGGAAAACGGCAAGACCTGGTCAGAAGCCCAGGGCGATGTAGGTAAGGCACAGGAGGGCACGGAGCTTGCTACTCAGGCACCGTCGCTTATGATGGGCGAAAGCCTTATGGATGCTTCAACAGGCTTTGATACTGTTAAATACCGTGAGCCTCTCGGTGTGTTTGCCGGTATAGTGCCTGTAAATTTCCCCGCCATGATTCCTTTCGGATGGATGGCTCCCGTTTGTGTTGCCTGCGGTAATACATTGGTGCTTAAAGCCGCTTCCCTTACTCCCCGTACGGCTATGAGAATTGCCGAGCTTTATAAGGAAGCAGGACTGCCCGACGGCGTTATTAATATTGTTACCTGCTCAAGAAATGAGATTAACACAATCCTTGAGCATCCCGATGTTAAGGGTATAACCTTTGTAGGCTCTACTCCTGTGGGACTTAAAATTTATGAAAAGGCTGCTGCCAACGGCAAGAGATGTCAGGCTTTGTGCCAGGCTAAAAACCACGCTCTTGTTCTTGAGGACTGCGCTCTTGAAAGAACGGTTGCCGGTGTTATTAATTCGGCGTTCGGTTGTGCAGGACAGAGATGTATGGCACTTTCCTGCTGTGTTGTGCAGGAGTCTATTGCCGATAAATTTGTAGCGGAGCTTAAAAATCAGATTAAATCCATTAACTGCGGACCTGCCTGGGATAAAAATACACGTCTCGGTCCTATTACATACGAAAAGCATTTCAAAGAGGTGCTTGCAGATATTCAAAAGGGCGTTGACGAGGGCGCAACCTTGGTGGTTGACGGACGTAATCCCCAACTGCCTGAGGGATACGAAAACGGTTATTTTGTAGGACCTACTGTATTTGATAATGTTACCGAGGATATGACAATCGGCAGAGATGAGGTTTTCGGTCCCGTTCTTTGTATTAAGAGATGCAAGGACTTTGACGAGGGTCTTGCAATTATGAACGCAAGTCCTTATGCAAACGGCTCTGTTATATATACACAAAGCGGTTATTACGCACGTCAGTTTGCACGCTACACCGACGGCGGTCAGGTAGGCATTAACGTAGGTATTCCTGTACCTGTTGGCTTTGTTCCCTTCAGCGGACACAAGCAGAGCTTTTTCGGCGACCTGCATTGTCTGGGCAAGGACGCTTACAGATTCTTTACGGAAAGCAAATCGGTTACACAGCATTGGTTTGACGAGGAGGAAATGAAGGCTAAGGACGTTGACACCTGGGACGGACTTTTATAAAACCGGCATTAAAAAATCAAAATAATACATTTATTTAAGACGCTGTCTTGCCTGTGCGGGACAGCGTCTTTATTTTTGTGTTGTTGTTCTTGACTTTTGCACATTTTGTAGTAGAATATACAACTGTATATCAAATACAATTTGTATTAATATCTTTTATATTGCGGTAAAGAGGTAAAAATTATGGGAAATCAGTTTGTAATGCCAAAAAGAGTTTGCTACGGAGAAAATGCTCTTGTTAATGCAAAGGAAACTCTGGCGGCTTTCGGAAAAAAAGCGCTTATTGTTACCGACCCTGTAATGGTAAAGCTGGGAAATGTTAAAAGCGTAACAGATGTTCTTGACTCAAATAATCAGGAATATGCGGTATATGACCAAATTACAGGAGAGCCTACCGATATAATGATAGACGCCGGTCTTGAAATATATAAAAACGAAAAATGCGAATTTTTAATCGGCATTGGCGGCGGTTCTCCTATTGACGCTATGAAAGCCATCGGTGTAGTTGCGGCAGGCGAGGGCAGTATTGACGATTATATGGGCAAGAGAATAAGAGTTCGCACACCTCGTATGGTTGCAATTCCCACCACCAGCGGAACAGGGTCCGAGGCAACTCAATTCACAATTATCACCAACACTGAAAAGGATATAAAAATGCTTCTTGCCGGCTCAGGTGTTCTGCCGGATTTGGCCATTGACGACCCGATGTTTACCTTAACGGCGCCTAAATCGGTAACGGCGGCAACAGGCATTGACGCCTTATGTCATGCGGCAGAGGCCTTTACTTCACGCAAGGCACAGCCCTTGACAGACGAATTTGCACTTTCCGCAGTTAAAAAGATTTTTGATTATCTTCCTCTGTGCTATAACGAGGGCGGCAATGTTCACGCAAGGGAGCAGATGTCACTGGCGGCACTTGAGGCAGGAATAGCGTTTAACAACGCATCCGTTACTATTATTCACGGAATGAGCAGACCTATCGGCGCCCTTTTCCACGTTCCTCACGGCTTGAGTAACGCAATGCTTATGAAGGCATGCTTTGAATATGTGTATGACGGTGCCTATGACCGTTTCGCCGCTATGGCAAGAGCCATCGGCAAGGCTTCCTTTGAGGAAAATGACAAAACCGCCGCAAAGAAATTTATCAAGGCCTGCGAGGATTTGTGCAGAATATGTCAGGTTCCAACCCTTGAGGAATACGGAATTGACCGTAAAAAATTCTTTGACAGTATTGACAAAATGGCGCAGGATGCCATTGATTCAGGCTCCCCTGCAAACACAATTAAGCCTATTGACAAGCAGGATGTAATTAATATTTATAAATCCTTATGGAAATAATTTAAAGCAAAAAACAAAGGTGCTGACTTTTTAAAGCCGGCACCTTTTTGCTTAGGGTAACGGTAATAATCCGAACCACGGTTTATCGTGGCAGATATTGCCCTTACTCTTCGTTAAAATACTCG
>JBJEPO010000171.1:0-6868 GCA_051881275.1 Eubacterium sp.
TGCCATCTCCACCTCCCGCTCCGTGGGCGCCCCATAGGTAAGGCCATCCTCACATCGCTTAACGTACTGCTGAGATTCATCATCGGGGAAATCAAAGATGATAATATCATACCTTTCGGGGTCATCAAAATTATAAACAATACGGCTGGCAATAATTCTGTCGCCCTCTTGGATTGTGTTAAGCATTGAACCGGTAGGTACTACCGCATTGGCAAACACAAAGGTTTTAAGCAGTAAAGCAACAACAACCGCAATTACAATAGGTGCACAAAAATCAAGCACCTCGCCGAATTTACTTTTCGGCTTTTTTTCTTTTTTGCCGTCCTTGCCCTGAGCCTGCTGCTTCTCGTTTATTTTGCGTATTGCCTCCTCATTATCGGCGTCTGCCGCCATGGCTCCGCAATTTTTGCAAACATAGATGTCACCCTGCTTTTCAAGGGTATCTTCACCGCACTTTTTACAAATCATATACTATTCTTCTTTCTCGGTATTACTGCCGTTGATAAATTTAAAAATCATAACCTCAAAGGGCAGGAGAGTTAAATCAATCTTATCGTTATAGGAGAAGGTCTCCTGTGTTTCGGGCATTGATTTATTATAGACATTTACACGCTTGGCATTTGAAAGTGTTTCGGGCGTTCCCATAAGCTTGTTAAGAGTAAGGGTGAGCGCCGTTTTTTCGTCGGTGGGATTACGCATAGCGATAACGCCGTCACCGTTTTCCGCCCAGCTTATATAGCCGTAAATGTTGTTATCCGTGGGGTCACCGCCGATAAACGAGGCATTTTCAAGGATATAATAATTATCCTTTTGCCAGTTCATTGCATTGGCAAGCAAGGTCCATTTAGCGTCGTTCATCATATTGTATGACAGATGAAGCTCATTGAGCGCCTGACCTCTTACCGTACACCAATAAATATACTTCTCAAATTCTTCGTCGGTATATTTAACCTTTGCAGTATTGCCGTAAATCGGCTCGTGATTATATATATGCTTGGTTGGGAACTGAAGTGCTCTGGTGCAAAGGCAGTCATAATATCTGCCGTCTCTGTAAGTGATTTCCGCTTCAACCTGCGGCTGTGAATCAAGATTTTTAGCAAACCCGATGTCACCGCTGTTTTGAATCCAGAGAGAATTAACCCACTGAAGCCACCAGGGAGAAACATTCACATAACAGGTCATATTAATCCACATATCCTTGGACATTTTGGCACGTGCGTTTCTGAGTGATTCAAACACCTTAATCCATCTGTGCCACAATTCTGTCACAAAATACATATCGTTGTCGCCACCGACAATATGGTCGTGGGACTCATTTTTACAGGGCTTAAGGCAAAAGCCGTCAAGCTTCCAGTAATCAATATCAAACTCAGTTGTACAATCAATTAGAAATTCCTGAAGATTATCAAGATAACGCTTAGACGCAACGCAAATATCCTTTGCCTCGGCGTTATAATATCCGTTTTTAGCTCGCTGCATACGCTTTGCAAAGGATCTGTTATAATTGTATCCGCCTCTTGGACCAAGCCACATACCGAAATTACTGTTCAAATCCTCTTTGCACTGCTTGGTAATGTCGTACATTTTGTTGGGGAATTTTTTATTAAAGGACCAAAACTTACCTTTATAATCATTCCATCCGTCATCAACCACATAAGCGTCAAGAGCCGGCGCACAATGGGCATCAAGCTCTTTTTTCACCTCTTTAAAGGAGGTGTAAATATTGTCCTTGTCAATGTTCAGCATGTGGTCGTACCAGCTGTTATACTGAAAACGCAGGGTGGATTTTACGCTGATAAATTCAATGTAATCAAAAAATGCCTTCTGTACGCCTGCCATTGTATTATCAGCGGCGGCGCCTATTACGGTTACAGGGCAAAGGAACTGTATTCCCGCCTTTTTGCCCATATAGTATTTAATCTGACCTGCGCCGTGTACGATTCTGTTATCTGTTGCAGGAAATTCGCATCCGAAAAACAAGCTATCAACATAAAACGGCTGACCGAGAGCAGTCCAGGGTGCAGGAATTTCGGAACCCTTAACACCACGGACGGAAAAATGAGTTTTTGAATTAATAATGCCCACATTTTCAAGCAAAACATAATCAATAACATTATCTTCGCTTTGGTCAAGCATTATCTGCTTGCAGATTGAATTTCCGTCGCTGTGCACCCAATAGCCGAGAGTAACGGTTGTGCCGAATCTTTCCTCAAACACAAAGGTAAGACGTCCGTTTTCCTCCTTAGAGGACACCACAGCCGTACCCTTTGACATAAACTCGTCACCGTTTGCAAAATGAACCACAAATTCACATCCGTTGCCGTCGGGTACAAAATTCATCTGAGAATATTTATTTAAAATCTGGCTTGCAAAAAAATTATTTTCAATAATTTTAAATTCTCTTTTAAGCCGGCTGCTTTCAAGTTTAAACATAAATTTTTCCTCAATTACAATTCTTCTTTAATCTGCTCCAGTGCTCTTGCAAGCTGGTCGGGACAGGAGGTACCGCGCATATTGCAGTCAATTCCTTTAAGGGTATTGATTACTTCGTCAATTTTTTTACCCTTAACAAGTGCGGAAATACCCTGAAGATTGCCGTTGCATCCGCCTAAAAAGGATACATTTTTAATGGTTTGGTCGTCGTTTAATTCTATTGTAATCTGTCTTGAGCAAGTACCTCTTGTTTTATAGCTATAAGTCATTTTGAGCCTCCGTTGTTATTATAATCCCGGTGCCATATTTACACCTCAACAGATATTATTATACATTTAATCCCCCGTTATTTCAATATATAAATTATTAATTAATGATTTATTTAAGCAAAACCCTCTGCACAGGCGTGCAGAGGGTTTTGCTCTTTGTTAATAACACTTAAACAAATTTAAAATTATCTATTTAGACACATGGTTATATAAATTTACATAATTACCTTCTCAGTGAATCATTTGCATAAATCCTGCTGTTAATCTTGGATTTTTCTATTGTGTAATAATTCACTCTATTATATTGTTTTGTTGATTCAATATATTCATTTCCACCGGCTACGCATAAATAATCAGGACCTTTAGCTAATACAAACACCCAATGCTCAGTGCCCTGATCGTTAGCAAAATGAACCATATCTCCGACTTTTATTGAATCAAAATTCATATTATTATACTTTTGTTCAGCAAGATTACCGAAAGCGAGTTTATGGCAGGCTTGTGCAAAAGCATAACAACCATACCCCAAATACTCATCATAATACTCAGGACCCCAATAACTGTTTTGAGGATATGTTTTCTTTATAAGATTAATTTTATCTTCACCAATATTTGGAATTACCATATACGTTTTTTCAACAGTATTAGTATAATTACCTTTAAGAATAATTTTAACGCTGTTGCTAAATTCATTAATACATACAGGAGCGCCAAATGTATAATCCGTACCGTTTTTCAATGTGATATTACCGTATTTAACTGTTGCCGGATAATATATACCATTAACATTATTTGTACCTGAAACAGTTATATCATTTGCTTGTAAAGGCTTGGGATTTATTGTAAAGTTAACCTTTTTTGTTCCGTAATAATTTCCCTTTCCCGTAATTATTATTGTTGCCTTACCTGTGTTTTTATTATTGCTGTATGACAAAGTATAATCTGTATCTTTCTTTAGCTTTTTTGCTGTTTTTGAATTTATAACAACAGGTTCGGGCTTAATATCCGCACCTGTATAAATATAAGTATCATTTTTTACAGATATTTTAAAATATGAAGATACAGGATATTTTGTTTTACAACTATATGCCGAGCTTTTTATGCTATTTGCTTTTTTATCTTTTGATGAAAGCGCAACAATTCTATAATAATATGTTGTTAAGGTTTTCAGATTTTTATCGGTATAAGAAGTTGTTGTTCCTTTACTTATGGTTTTTATTTTCTTATATGTACCGTTTTTGCTTGTACTGCGATAAATTTCATAGCCTTTTGCTCCGCTTACCTTATCCCATGATATTTTAAGTGATGTTGACGATGAATTTATTACATTAATATTTTTGGGATATTTCAGTCTTGTTAAAGCCGTTAACGATTTACTGTAACTTGAATATTTTTTTACTCCGTTAACAGTTTTATATGTTTTAACTCTAACATAATATTTTGTTTGAGGTTTTAAACCTGTAATTGTATAAACAGTGTTATTTGATATGTCCTTGGTTTTAGCAGATGATTTGAAATTTTTATCCGTAGAATACTGTACAACATATCCTGTTACTGATTTTGAAGGCTTATTGATATGCACTGTAAACGCTTCGGGATTACTTTCAACACTTTTTAGCGTAGCCGGAGTAACCTTAACAGTGGCTGATTTACTGCTGCTCCAACTACTGTCATAAGATTTTTTGTTTACGGTTTTATATGTACAAACCTGAACATAATACTTGGTTCCGTCCGCCAAACCGGTTATTGTTTTTGAAGTTGTGCTTTTATTTTTAATAGTATATGATGCAGCATTTGATAAATCACTGTTCTTGGAAATTCGTACAACATATCCTGTTGTATTTGATGACTGCTTTTTCCATTTAACAGTAAGCTGACCGGGCTTTTTGGATTCTACACTTGTAACAGAGGTTCCCTTTGGAACTATTTTAAATGTTTTGGTTACTGTTCCACTGTAATTTCCTTTAAATTTAACAGTAACCTTATAGCTTCCTATATTTTTTCTACCGCTTGCATAAGTTACTGTATAATTAGAACTGCTTATTGTTTTTCCATTACTGTCCTTTACAGTTACTGTGGGTTTTTTTGCCTTTGAATCATAGGTATATGAAGTTTTTGAAAGAGTAACTGACTTTATTTTTGCAATACTGCTTGTTTTGGTTTCACCGCAAACTGTACAGGTATATTTTTTTGTTCCGGCAGAACTTGTAGTTGCTTTTTTGGTAACAGTACCGCTGTTCCATTTGTGCATTATACATTCATCATCGTCATCATAATCTGGCACTATTGTACCATCACTACAATGAATTGTAGCTTCAGAAAGATCTACATTAGATTGATATCCATCAAAATCAATTAAATTCCATTGACTTTTCGTTCCAGAGTAATAGACATCTTTTATGTTATCACTGCCTTCAAATGCCTGACTGTCAATATATTTAACGCCGTTTCCAAAACTTACTGTTTTCAATTTCGGACAGCAACCAAACGTTAAAGAACCTATATCCGATACCTTATTTCCAATAGTTACAGTTGAAAGATTATCACATTCATAAAATAATCCACTAATTGATGTAATTCCATTTCCGATTTTTGCATTAATCAAATTATCACATTCATAAAAAACGCTTTTACCCAAACTAATAACAGAATCCGGAATTATAACGTCAGTGAGATTACTAAAAGAAAATGCATGATCTCCTATTACTTGTACTGAATTAGGTATTGTAATGCTGGTAAGTCCAGATTCCCAAAATGCAGAATCTCCTATTACTTGTACTGAATTAGGTATTGTAATGCTGGTAAGCCCAGATTCCAAAAATGCACCTTTTCCAATTTCTACAATAGTATCCGCCAATATAACGCTATTTAGTTTTCCGCAACCTTCAAACATATAATTTGAAACGGTTATTAAACCACTTAACTTTGCACTTTGCAAATTTTCACAATTAGCAAATATTCTTTCATCTATAGTTTCTACACTACCAGAAACTTCTGCATATTCTAAACTATCGCAGCCAGCAAAGGCACCATAACCTATATTTTCAACACTTTTAGGAATCACTATACTTTTTAAAGAATCACAATCCATAAAAGCATTATCCTCTATACTTTTAATATTTGAAGTGAAATAAAGGTCATTTAAACCATGCATCTCACTAAATGATAGTTCGTCAATAATTGATTGACTTTCGCCCAAAGTTAAACTGATAATGTTTTCACAGCCTTTAAAGGCATATTCTTCAATAAAAGTTACTGTATTAGGAATTGTATATGAAGTTTGTTTGTTACCTATTGGATATGCATAGAGTGATGTTTTATCCTTACTTAAAAGTACGCCATTAATAGAGGTATAATTGGTATTACTTGAAACAACATCTATATTTTCCACGCTAGTACTTGCAAACGCTTTAATACCCACTTTAGATACATTTTCGGATATGGTTACACTTGTTAATTTCTTACAATTTTCAAATGCGCTGCTTTCAATTTTACTTACAGTACTAGGAATTATATATGTAGATTTTGAATATGCAATCGGACAGCAATAAAGAGTTGTTTGATTTTTGTTAAATAAAACACCATCCACTGAAGAATATTCTTGATTAGAACTGCTAACATTAATTGAAGCTAAGCTATAACATTCGCTAAAAGCATCATTAACACTTATAAATCCTATTTCGGTTACATTTGCAGGTATTGTAATTTCTGTTAGACTAGAACAATTAGAAAAAGCAAACCATCCTATATTAGTAACACTATCAGGTATAGAAATGTTGTTCAGATTAATGCAATCTGAAAATGAGAATGAACCTATACTTGTTATACCGCTATTTATAACCACACTTTTCACATCTGATATATTTATCTTATCTCTGAAAGGACCGCTCCAATAATCATACATATCGCCTGTACCGCTAATTGTAAGCAATCCTGTAGTTGTGTCAAAAGAAAAAGTTGCTTTATCTCCACATACACCTGTATTTATTTGTGCATACACAGACAAATCTGCACAAGCAAAAGTGCTAATAAGCATTATGATTGATAAAAATAAACTAATAACCTTTTTCATAACAATTCTCCTTAAATATATTGTTTTGAAATAACAGACGAACGTGATTCAAATGCGGTAATACTGTATATATATTCTTATTTGTAATACTATA